>DATDES010000066.1:0-16663 GCA_036522975.1 Burkholderiaceae bacterium
CGGCAAGCACGCCTAGCCCAACAAGGCTAGGCCACACAGCTACGGACACAAAGCCAAACGGCCTAGTCAAGTTTGACTAAGCCGTTGATTTGATTGGTGGCCAAGGGCGGAATCGAACCACCGACACGCGGATTTTCAATCCGCTGCTCTACCAACTGAGCTACTTGGCCTGGGAGGGCGAATTATAGCGGCGGGGTCAGACGGCCCCGCCGCGCTTGTTGCGCGTCAGGTCGACACCCAGTTGCTTGAGCTTGCGATACAGGTGGGTGCGCTCGAGGCCTGTCTTTTCGGCGACGCGGGTCATCGAGCCGTTCTCCTTAGCCAAGTGGAACTCGAAGTAACTCTTCTCGAAGGCGTCGCGGGCCTCGCGCAGCGGGCGGTCGAGTTCGAAGCTCTGCTCGCTCTGCGGGCCAACCGGCAGTGGCGCCAAGTGCGCGTGTCCGCCGAGAGGCGCCATTGCATCGTGCACGTAGGCCACGTCGTTGCGCGGCGGCGAAAGTGCCACCGACAATGGACTCGATGAGGCTAGGCCCAACGTGCCGTGTTGCGCCCCCAGTGAAGTCGCACGCGGTACGGGCTTGACCAGCGCCTGCTCCACCGCACGCAGCAGCTTTTGCAGCGTGATGGGTTTTTCTAGGAAGGCCATCGCGCCGAACTTGGTAGCCTCGACGGCGGTGTCGATGGTGCCGTGGCCGCTCATCATGATCACCGGCATGGTCAACTGGCCGCTGGCGCCCCATTCCTTGAGCAGCGAAATGCCGTCGACGTCGGGCATCCAGATGTCGAGCAGCACCAACTCGGGCTTCAGGCGTTCCCGGATCGCGCGGGCCTGGGCCGCGTTTTCGGCCAGCTCGACCGCGTGGCCTTCGTCGGTCAGGATTTCCGAGAGCAGCGCGCGGATGCCGAGTTCGTCGTCAACAACAAGAATGGTGGCCATGGAGACTCAGTGCGCCTGCGCAGGTGCAGGCTGGGTAGGGTCGACGCTCGGCGCAGCGGCGAGATTGGAAAATGATAACGAAACTTGCGCGCCAGCCGGGCTGCCGTCGTTGGCAACACTGCGGTTGCCGATGCGCACCCGAGCGCCGTGCTCGTCGGCTATTTTCTTCACCACCGCCAAGCCCAGCCCGGTGCCCTTGCTCTTGGTCGTGACATAAGGCTCGAAGGCGCGCTTCAGAACCTTGTCGGCAAAGCCCGGCCCATTGTCCTGCACAGCGAGGCGCACCGCGCGCACCTCGCCCACCTCGTTGCGCACCGGCTCGGTGGCGATGCGCACCTGGCCGTCGGCCCGCTCTGCCACCGCGTCCAGGCCGTTCTGGACCAAGTTGTGGATGACTTGGCGCAGTTGGGTCGCGTCGCCGACGATCGAGGGCAGCGCCGCCGCACAGTCCGCGGCCAGGCGGCCGTGCTCGATGGTCTCACCGTATAGGGCCAGCACCTCGCCGACCAGGGCATTCAAATCCAGCGGCACGAGCTTGGCGGCGGGCAGGCGCGCGTAATCGCGGAACTCGTTGACCAGCTGCTTCATGGCTTGGACCTGGGCCACGATCGTCGCCACAGAGCGGTTCAGAAGGCTGGCGTCGTCCGGCGCCAGCTTGGCGGCGAGCTTGTGCTGGATACGTTCGGCCGAGAGCTGGATCGGTGTCAGCGGGTTCTTTATCTCGTGCGCCAGGCGTCGCGCAACCTCGCTCCAGGCCGCCGAGCGCTGCGCCGAGACGACCTCGGTGATGTCGTCAAAGACCAGCAGGCGCGCGTCGTGCGGCAGCGTAGCGCCGCGCAGCAGCAGGCTCAGGGTGTCGGCGCCCGGCAACTGCAACTCGAACGAGTCCTGCCAATGGTCGCGCTCGCCAGCTTCTGGGCTGGCCCGGTGCAGTTCGAAGCGCTGCCACACCGCGAGCGCCAGCGCTTCCAGGCCCGGCACGTCGGCCAGGCTGCGACCGCGGTAGGCCGAGAGCGGCAGTTTCAGGATCCGCGTTGCGCCGGGGTTGACGGTGTCGATGCGCCGCTCCAGGTCGAACACGATGACGCCGGCCGTCAGGCTGTCGAGGATGGTCTGAAGGTGGGTGCGCGCGCTCTCGAGTTGGGTCACGCCGCGCTGCACTTCTTCGCGGGCGTGGCCGAGCTGTTCGGTCATCGCGGCGAAGCTGCGGGTCAGGCCCCCGATCTCGTCGCGCGAGGTCGAGACCGGTTTGGCCGTGAGGTCGCCGGCCGCCACCTGCCTGACGCCTTCGGCCAGCAGCAAAAGCGGCCGCGCCAGCTGGGTGCCGAGCACGGCCGCCAACAGCACGGCGCCGAATACGGCCAGGATCAGGGCCAGCGTCAGGGTGCCGATGTACATCTTGCGCAGGCCGTCGCGGGCCAGCGCCCGCTGCTGGTATTCGCGATAGGCGCCCTGCACCAGAAGCGCATTGCGCGCCACCGCGGTCGGCACCGGCTGTGACACCATCAGGAAGCGCTCACCGCTGCCGAGCTGGATGTCGGACGAGGGTAACCGCGCCATGGCACGCACGCGCGCACGCGGCTCGGCGCCGGGCAAGAGCTCGTCGTCCAAACCCTCGATCTGGCTCACGACGCGTTGCAGGCGCACTTGGCGCAGCATGGTCGCGGTCGGCCGCTCGGGCATCGCGGCCGCCCCGCGGTCGCTGGCGCTGACGAGCATTTGGCCGCCGGCGCCGATCAGGGCCACGTCCTGCGCCGCCAACTGTTCACGCAAGCGCTCCAGGGCCAGTGGCGTCGGCAGGCTGGCGGTCTCGCCCAGGCGGTCGGCCGCGACCCGGGTCTTCGCGCCGAGGTCGCTGACCAGCGCTTCGAGCGTGCCGCGGCCCAGGTCGAGCCCGGCGTCGAGCGCCCCCTGCACGCGGGCGTCGAACCAGACTTCGATGCTGCGCGAAACGAACTGGTAGCTCACGGTATAGATCAGGGCGCCCGGCAGCACACCGACCAGGGCGAAGATGCCGGCCAGCCGGATCAGCAACCGGGTCCCGAACTTGCCCTGGCGTTTCCGGATCACCAGGCGCGCGGTGGCCAGCAGCACCACCAACGCCAGCAGCGCCGCAACCGCCAGGTTGAGCCAGAACAGCCAGACGAACTGCTGCTCGTAGAACGCCGGCGCCTCGCCGGTGAGCGCAAGCACGAAGACCAGGACCAGCACCACCCCGGTCGCGGCCACCGCGGCCACCACCCAGCCCCAGCGCGCGGACTTGGTCATTTGGCAGTATCGAAACTAAGCTTGAAACTGCGTTCGACGCCGAGCGACCACTCACTTGCCCCACCGATGCCACCGAGGCCGATCTGCATTGGACGCGGCAGTTGCGAAGTGTCAAGCTGCCAGCTGAACTCGACATAGTGCCGACTGTCGGGATCGACATCGCGCCCATCGGCGATGCGCCAGCCGGCGCTGCGGGTGATCGTTGCAAGGGCCTCGGTCAGGCTCGGAAAGCTCTGGCCGAGACCGCCCTGGCTGATGCGCCAGGTCGACGTCAGGGGCTGGTAGCTCAGGCGCCACTCGCGGCTGGCGCGGGCGACGCGGTCGTCGCGCCAGTACCAGCGCGGCCGCCACAAGGAGGCTTGGGCCGTGAAGTAGATCGGCACGCCACGCAGCACCGCCGCCTCGACGCCCGGCGGCAGGGTCACCCGCAGGTGGTAGTCCAGGCTCACCGCCGCTTCGTCACGCCCGGCACGCAACTCCAGCACCTCGACGCCCTGGGCCCGGGCGGTCGGCGCGGCCGGGCCCAGCACCCAGAGCAACAGCCACAGGACCCACGCGGCCACGGGCAGGCCCGGGCGCCGCGCCATGCGGTGCCCGAGGGTCCGGCACACCGCGGCGAGGCAAGGCATGAAGGCGCTCAGGGTTTGTGGATCAGGGCGTAGAAGAAGCCGTCGGCGACGTTATGTGCGTGGGCTGCCCCTGCCTCGGCATTGTCCGGCAGGGGCAGCAGGTGGCCGGGTGAGCCGGGGTCGAGGCGGGCGGCACCCGCCCCCAGGCGTTGCAAAAAAGCGTCGATCTGGTCACGACCCTCGGCCAGAAAGACCGAGCAGGTGGCGTACAGGAGGCGGCCCCCGGGCGCCAACAGCGGCCACAGGGCATCGAGCATCTGGGCCTGGATCCGCGCCAGCGCGGCGATGTCGTCGGGCCGACGCAGCCAGCGGATGTCGGGATGGCGGCGCACGATGCCCGAGGCGCTGCAGGGGGCATCGAGCAGGATCGCGTCGAAGGGCCGGCCGTCCCACCAGGCGGCAGGCTGGCGGGCATCTCCGGTCTGGAGCCCGGCCGCGAGATCCAAGCGCTGCAGGGTGTCCTGCACCCGCGCCAGGCGCTGGGGGTCACTGTCCAGGGCAAGCAGGTCGAGTTCAGCCAGTTCGAGCAGGTGCGCCGTCTTGCCGCCGGGGGCCGCGCAGGCATCGAGCACCCGTGCCTTCGCCGGCAGGCCTTCGCCGAGCAACAGGGGCGCGGCACGCTGCGCCGCGCCATCCTGGACCGAAACCTCGCCCTCCGCGAAACCGGGCAGCTGCGCCACCGGGCAGGGCTGGGTGAGTACGACCCCCTGGCCGCCGATCGCCCGCGCCGCCTGCCCCTGGGCCGCCAGACGCTGCACATAGGCCGCCGCCGTGCTGCGGCGGGCGTTGACCCGCAAGGTCATGGGCGGGTGGCGGTTGGCCTCGTGCAGCAGGGCTTGCCAATGCTCGGGCCAGTCGTGTTTGAGGCGCTCGACCCACCACAAGGGATGGTTGAAGGCCCCCACCGGCTGGTGCTCGACGCTGGCCACCAGGGCGTCACGCTCGCGCACGAAGCGGCGCAGCACGGCGTTGATGAAGGCCACCGCGGCCGGCGTGCGCTGGCGCGCGGCATGCACGGCCTGATCGACCAGGGTGTGGTCGGGGTAAGCGGCGCGTTCGCCGCGTGCCGGCGGCCAGAGCAGCGCAATCGCGCTGACCAGCAGCGCGTCGACCGCCGGCGGCGGCGCCTTGGCCGCCACCAGGCCACGGACGGCCTGGGCACCCCCCAGTCGGCGCATCACGTCGAAGGCCAGCGCCTGCGTGCCGGCACGGGCATTCGCCGGCACCCGGGTCAGCAGGTCGGTCAGCGATCGGCCCTCGCGCACACCCAGCACCATGTCGGCGGTGTGGGACAGCAGATGCGACAGGGCGATCGATGGCGGCGCGGGGTGGCTGGTCACGCGCCCAGTCTATGGCCGGCAGGGTGCTACCCGACACGGCACAATCGACCGGCCCGCAGTAGCCAGGAGCGTTCGATGCCGAACCCGACGATGCCGATCTTTCGCAACGAGGACGACCTGGCCCAGCTGCCGGCGTCGGAGCGCATCCGCTACCGCCTCGTCGGCGCCGACTGCCGCTACCACGCCAACGACAACATCGCCGCCTTTATCAAGGACGGCGAGATCGACGAGCTGAAGGCCGAGGTGCAGGCGCACATGCAGGGGGTGCTCGAGGCCCTGGTGATCGACACCGGCAGCGACCACAACACCGGCGACACCGCGATGCGGGTGGCCCGGATGTTCATCGACGAGGTCTTCCGCGGCCGCTACGTCAGGCCGCCGACGGTGACCGAGTTCCCCAATGCCTCGCGCCTGAACGAGCTGATGATCGTCGGACCGGTCAAGGTGCGCAGCGCCTGCTCGCACCACCTGTGCCCCATCCTGGGCAAGGTCTGGATCGGCATCATGCCCAACGAGCACTCGAACCTAATCGGTCTGTCCAAGTACGCCCGCATCTGCGACTGGATCATGAGCCGGCCGCAGATCCAGGAAGAGGCGGTGATCATGCTGGCCGACGAGTTGCAGGACCGCGTCAAACCCGACGGCCTGGCCATCGTGATGGAGGCGGACCACTTCTGCATGCACTGGCGCGGCGTCAAGGACGACGAGTCGATGATGACCAACTCGGTGATGCGCGGCGCCTTCCTTAAGGACTCGAACCTGCGGCGCGAATTCCTGTCGCTGCTGTCGAAGAAGAACGGGGGCTGAACGTGTTGGTGAGACTCATGTATGCCAGCCGCGCGGTGCCCGCGGTCGACCAGGAAGAACTGCTCGCGATCCTGAAGAAGAGCAAGGCCAACAACCCCAAGGCGGGCGTCACCGGCGTGCTGTGCCTGTGTCTCGACGCGCGGGTCTTCATGCAAGTTCTGGAGGGGGGCCGCAGCGCGGTCAACCGCCTCTACAACCGCATTGCGGTCGATCCGCGCCACACCGACGTCGAGTTGTTGGCCTACGAGGAGATCGCCGAGCGGCGTTTCGCCGGCTGGTCGATGGGCCAGGTCAACATGGCGCGCCTGAACCCGGCCCTCTTGCTGAAGTACTCCGAGTGCGCCCGGCTCGATCCCTACGCCGTGAGCGGCAGGGTCTCGGTGGCGCTGTTCGACGAACTGGTCGCGACCGCGTCGGTCATGGGCCAGGGCTAGTGCGGCGCACGAAGCGTAGCGCTCAGGCCAGGGCGTCGGCCCAAATCGTGCGTGCCCAGTTCCAGGCGTAGCGGCCCTCAATCTCGGTCGGTCCGGGCGACACGCCGCCCGAGCCGGCCACCGCCTTGAAGGTCCTCTCCGCGGCCACGTATTCGTGCACGCTGGCGACGTGGATGACGTTCGTGGCGTCGGTGAAGCTGTAGCAGGTATTGGTCAGCATCGGCGCCGGGTTGATCTCCCAGCCCGCCAGCTGGGCGACGATCGCCGCTGCCGCGACCTTGGCGTGGCTGTTGGCCATGTGGGCGCTCTTGGGCATGGCGGGGGCGATCTGGATCGAGTCGCCGAGCACGTGAATGTCCTTCGCGGCGGTACTCTCGAAGTTCAGGTAGTTGACGCTGCACCAGCGCGCATTGGCGTTGGCCAGACCGGTCTGCACCGCGATGGCGCCGGCCCGCATCGTCGGCAGCACGTTGAGCACGTCGGCCTTGACGTCGCTTTGGACCTCGAACTTGACGGTGCCGGCACGCGCATCGACCGCGGTGGCCTTGTGCTGGCCCCGGTACTCGACGATGCCCAGGTACTCCTCGGCCCAGACCTTCTTGAACAGCGGGCCCTTGCTGGTCACGTCGGGATTCGCATCGAGGATCAGCACCTTGCTCCTCGGTTTGGCGACCTTGAAGTAGCTGGCGACCTGGCAGGCACGCTCGTACGGACCCGGCGGGCAGCGGTAGGGTGCTTCAGGGATCGTGATCGCATAGGTGCCACCATCGGGCATGGCCTCGAGTTGGCGACGCAGCGCGACCGTCTCGGGCCCGGCCTTCCAGGCCTGCAGGATGCGGCCCTCTTCGTTGGCGGCGCGCAGGCCGGCCACCGAGTCCCACATCAGGTCGATGCCAGGCGACAGGACCAGCTTGTCGTAGGCGATCGTCGGCCCCGAGGCCAGCACGGCGACCTTCTTCACCGGATCGATGCTGGCTACGGTGTCCTTGACCACGCGCACGCCATGGTTCCCGGCCAGCGCGGTGTAAGGCGTCGTGATCTCTGCCATCGTCCGGCTGCCCCCTAACACCAGGTTGCTGATCGGGCAGGAGACGAAGGCCTCGCCGGGCTCTACCAGCACCACTTCGATCTTCTGCCCGGAGAACAGGCGAACGTATTTGGCGGCCGTGGCGCCGCCGTAGCCACCGCCGACCACGAGGACACGGGCCTTGCTCGGCAGCGCGCCGCCGCTCCCCGCGCAACCCGCGAGCGCCAGCAGGCCCAGCGAACCCGCTCCTTGCAGCAGCTGTCGTCTTTGCATCATGGCCGGCTCCGTCACTCCTTCTGCACCGCGAAGTACGCGGCAATCTGGTCGATCTGGGCGTCGCTGTAGCCCTTGGCCAGTTGGTGCATCACGGTGGCCGGGCGGGTGCCGACCTTGAAGGCCTTCATCTGCTCGACGACGTAGCTCGCCGGCAGCCCGGCCAGGCCAGGCACCGAAGCGCCGTTCACGGCCCGTCCCGCCGTGCCGTGGCAGCTGGCACAGGTGGCAGCCAGCGCGCTCGTTCGCAGAGCCGTCGAATCCTGCGCCACGACCGGCAGGCTGAGAGCCAGTGGCAGCGCGGCAGCAAGGGTTTTTGCGAAAGGCAATGACGAGCGGAGCACGGTGACCTCCTCGCTGGAGCTTTGGCGACGGCCCTCAGTGGCGTGCCGGCTCGACTTCGATGTACTGGCGGCCCAGTTCCGGGGGCACGGGGGAATCAAGCAAGGTGCAGGTCAGGCGCAGCGCGTCGGCGGCCACCGGGTGCAGTACAGGACCCTCGGTCAGTTCGCGCGCAGCGTCGAACCACCTGCGCACCAGCACCGGCCGCAGCAGCCAGGGCATCGACTGCAGTACACGCAACGCACGCAGCGTCGCGTCGATGTCGTGGCGCTCGCGCGGTGGCAAGACGAAGCGGTCGAACCAGGGCGAGATCACGTGGCTGTACCAGATCTGGCCAGTCGAGTCGTGGCCGGTCAGGTCCAGCGTCAAATCGGGCGCAGGCACCATGTGCGACAGGAAGGCACTGAACAGACAGACCTTGAGCGCCTGCGCGTCGTCGAGTTCGGCCAGGCCGGTCTCGGCCGCAGCCGGCGCCGCGACGGCGCTGCCGGCGAGCAGGTGGCGCAGGGCGACCCAACGCAACTGGTCCATCTGGGTGACGATGCCATCGGCCGTCATCAGGCGTCGCGCAGCGCCGATCAGGGCATGCCGGGGCTCCACCGGTCCGGGTGCGAGCTGGCGGGCGAAGGCCTCGAGCCAGGGCAGCTGGAGCGGTTGGGACAGGGCCAGCACGTCCTCAAGCAGGCGCTCGGCATCGGGAAGATCCCGCGTCTCGTCGAACCACACCGCCCGCTCGCGCCGGCTCTCGGGCGACAGCATCAGGGCCAGCGCGGCCGCCTGCCACTGCGCCGGATCGCGCAGCGCCTGCATGCGCTCAAGGCGACCGCGCAGGCCGGGGTCACTGCGGTCGGTGCGCGGGGCACGCACGTGCACCAGATTGACCGAGCGCGGCAAGGTCGAGTGGGAGGTCGACATGGCGCTGATTGCAACACGATCCACGCCGCTTGACGAGCCGGCCACCACTTGGCCTTCGTGGGAAGGCGTGTCCCCTCAGCCCTTCGGCCGACCAGCACGTCGCGACTCAGTTTCGGACTTGTCCGTCGCCCAGGACGATCCACTTCAACGAGGTTAGGCCCTCCAGCCCGACCGGCCCGCGGGCGTGGAACTTGTCGGTGGAGATGCCGATTTCGGCGCCAAGGCCGAACTCGAAGCCGTCGGCGAAGCGTGTGCTGGCGTTGACCATCACGCTGGCCGAGTCGACTTCGCGCAGGAAGCGCATGGCGTTGGCGTGCTTGGTGGTCAGGATCGCGTCGGTGTGGTGCGAGCCGTAGGTGTTGACGTGCTCGATCGCCTCGTCGAGCGAGTCGACCAGCTTGACGCTGATGATCGGGGCCAGGTACTCCTCCGACCAGTCGGCCTCGCTGGCGTCGACCAGCAAGGCATCGGGCACGGCGGCGAGGATTGCCTTGGCCCGCGGGCCGCAGCGCATCTCGACACCCTTGGTGGCGAAGACCGCGCCGATCCGGGGCAGGAAGGCTGCGGCGACGTCGGTATGCACGAGCAGCGACTCGGCTGCGTTGCAGGGGCTGTATTTCTGCGTCTTGGCGTTGTCGGTGACGCGCACGGCCAGCTCGAGGTCGACGTCGGCATCGACATAGACATGGCAGTTGCCATCCATGTGCTTGATCACTGGCACCTTGGCTTCGGCACTGATGCGCGCGATCAGGCCCTTGCCGCCGCGCGGGATGATCACGTCGACGAATTCGGGCATCGCGATCAGGCGCCCGACCGCGGCGCGGTCTGTGGTCGCCACCAGTTGCACCGCTTCGGGCGGCAGGCCCGCGTCGATGAGCGCGGCCTGAACCCGCTCGGCCAGGGCCAGGTTGCTGTGGATCGCTTCCGAGCCGCCGCGCAGGATTGCCGCGTTGCCGCTCTTGATGGCCAGCGAGGCGGCTTCGATGGTGACGTTGGGCCGGCTCTCGTAGACCATGCCGAAGACGCCGAGCGGCACCCGCATGCGCCCGACGCTGATGCCGCTGGGCCGGCGCTGCACGCCACTGATTTCGCCGATCGGGTCGGGCATTGCGGCGAGTTGCTCGCAGCCGACGGCCACGGTCTCGATGATCTGCGGCGTCAGTTTGAGCCGGTCGAGCAGCGGCGAAGCCAACCCGGCGGCCCGTGCGGCGCCGACATCCTTGGCATTGCACGCCATCAGGGCCGCGACGTCGCTGCGCAACCCGGCAGCTAGCGCGATCAAGGCCGCATTCCTGGCGGAAGTGGATGACGCGGCCATCGTGCGCGACGCCGCCCGTGCCGTCGCACCCATGTGCGCCATCGTCGCGGCAATGTCATCGGTACTCATCGCCCCGATTGTCCGCGAAACGCCGTGGCCGCGCGCTAGCCGATCCAGGCCAGCAGGGCCAGCCACCCCGCCAGGCTGGCCACGAAGGCCAGGGTCGAGATCACGATCGTCGCAGTCGCTTCGGCCTGCAGCGTGTCGTAGCGCTGGGCGAAGATAAGCGGATTGCTGCCCACCGGCAGCGCCGCCAGCACCACCAGCACCGCCAGCGGCTGGCCGGAGAGGCCGAAGCCCCAGTGCGCAACGACCAGTACCAGCGCCGGCAAGCCGACCAGCTTCAGTGCGGTCAGCACGAGCGCGCCGCGCAGCTGGCCGCGCACGCCGTAGTAGGCCAGTGACAGGCCGATCAGGACCAGGCACACCGGCACCACCGCCGATCCGAGCACGGCCAGCGTCTCGTCGACGATCGGGTGCAGGCCGAGGCCGCCGGCGTTCCAGGCCAGGCCGAGCAGTACCGGCAGCATCACCGGGTGGATCACGGTATTGCGCAGCGTCGCGAACAGAGTCGCTGCCAGCGTCGACGGCGCCCCGCCCTCGCGCCGCGTCGCGCGGGCCAGGTCGAGTTCGACCAGCAGGGTCACCAGCGACAGCAGGATCAGCGCATGCAGGCTGATCAGCGCGACGTGCAGGGCCAGGCCGCTTTCGCCGAACAGGGCCGCAGCGAGCGGGATTCCGAGTTGCACCGAGTTGCCGAAGCTCGCCGTGATGGCGCGCACCGCAGGGGCTGGCGTGCCGTCGCGCAGCGCCGCGTCGCGCGCGCGCTGCCAGCCGTACACCGCCAGCAGCAGCGCAGCGGCCGGCAGGAAGAATGCGCCGACCGTGCGCCACGGCAGGGCCTCGTAGTCGAGCCGGACCGTCGTGCGCAGCAGCAGCGCCGGGATGAAGATGTATAGCGCCGCGTTGCTGAGCACGCGCGTCGGATCGCTGCTGTCGTTGCCGGTGCCGAGCCAGCGCATCCGGCCCGCGCCCCAACCGAGCAGGACAATGAACAAGATCGCCAGTAACTTGTAGAGGACCGCGGCGGTCACCGCGTGGGCCTCTTGACGCGCCTCATGCGCGGCGCATGTCTTGGTGGCTCAGATCCCCAGCCACTTGCCCAGGGCCATCATCGCGACGTCGTCATAGACCGCGAAGCCGCGCAGCTTGCTCGGCTCGAGCTTCTTGCGGCCCTCGTCGTTGGTGTCCAAAGCGACGAAGTACTCACGCACGGCATTGACCTGCTCGGCACTCAGCGAAGCCCCGGCAATGACATGCTTGATCGGCACTGTCTTCGACTGCGCCAGCACCTTGCCACCCTTGTCCTTCCATTCCTTGATCACGCTGTTGGCCGCAGTGGCCCCGGCATGGGTCAGGTGGTTCTCGACGAAGAAGGGCACCGCGTCCTGGTAGCGCGTATAGGTCATGTTGACGCTCTTCGGGTCGAGTTGCGCGTCGCGCAGCGTGGCACGCACCATCCACGAGGTGATCGAATCCTCGTCGGGTGCGCCCAGGCGCTTGTCCTTCAGCTCGGCCAGTGACTTGATGGGCGAGTCGGCGCGGACCAGGAAGTTGGCCTGGTACTTCTCGAATCCCTTTGCCACCACCACCAGCCGGTAGCCGCTGTTCTTGATCGCCTGGATCGACAGGTGCGCGGGGTGCACCAGCGCGATGTCGTAGGCCTTGTCGGCCAAGCCCTGGCGCAGAGTCGGGTAGTGGCCGACCGGCTCGAGCGTCACCGGCTGACGGAGGATCTTCGACAGGTCGGCGGCAATCGCGGCGTAGCGGGCGCGGATCTCGTCGTTGGAGACGCGGTAGGTCACGCCTTCGTTGATCGCGAAGACCAGAGCCTGGGCCCAGGAACTCGCCAGCAACAGCGCCGTCAGCACGGCCAGACGGATGCGCATCGATCGGATCATCGGAAAACTCCTCGCGGTGGGCGGGCTCAGGCGGTCTTCTTGCGCGCCGCCTTGGCGGCCGCAGCGGGTTTGGCCGGCCTGGGTTCGAACTCGAAAATCACTTTACCTTCCTTCTTGTCGTAGGCGAGGTAAGCCTTGAACTTGCGGCGGGTCTTGTTGGAGACAAAGTTCTCAAGAAGCGCCGTCTTGCCGCCGCCCAGCAGGCGGCCCATCTCCTCCCGCGGCACAGGCTGCTGCAGGATGATCTTGCCGCTCTTGAAGTCGCAGGTCACGGGTGCGCCGACCGCGTGCTCGCAGACATAGCTGTTACCGTGTTCATACACATGGCCCTGGCACTTCGGGCAGGCACCGAGGCTCTCCTGTCCCGAGAAGTCGACCGGCTCGCCGTCGCCCTCCCCGTTCTTGTCGTCGCCGAAGTCGAATTCGAGCTTCCAGTTGTCGATCTCGTCATCACGCACCAAGCGCATCTCGGCGGTGAAGGGCCAACCGGCCTTGGAGCGGAAGCCCTCCAGCGGGCCGATCTTCTTGTTCGCCAGGAAGGCGTCGGCCTCGGCGGTCTCGAAGGCGCGGCCGGCGGGAATCTTGGTGATCGAGAAGCCGCACGAGGCACCGCCAGGGGCCGATCCCTGGCCATCGCAGGCGAAGCGCCGGTAGTTCTCCTTCACGACACCACCGCAGTTCGGGCATGGCGTCGACAAGGTCGCGTAGTCGCCGGGAATGGTGTCGCGGTCATATTCCTTGGCCTTCTTGACGATGCGCTCGGCCATCGCCGCGATCTCGGCCATGAAGGCCTCGCGCTTCAGGCGCCCGTGCTCCATCTCGGCGAGTTGGTACTCCCAGTTGCCGGTGAGCTCGGGCTTGGTCAGGTCTTCGATGTCCAGGCCCCGCAGGAGCGTCATCAGCTGGAAAGCCTTCGCGGTCGGCACCAGTTCGCGGCCGTCGCGGTACATGTACTTTTCCAGCAGCAGGCCTTCGATCACCTGCGCCCGCGTCGCCGGCGTGCCCAGACCCTTCTCGGCCATCGCCTCGCGAAACTCTTCGTCGTCAATCAGCTTGCCCGCGCCTTCCATCGCGGACAGCAGCGTGGCCTCGGTGTAGCGCGCCGGCGGCCGGGTCTTCAGCGCATTGACGTCGACGCCCTCGGTGCGGACCACCTCGCCGGCCTGCACCGCGACCAGGTTGGCGTCGTCCTCCTGCGCCTCCTTGCCGTACACGGCCAGCCAGCCCGGCTTGATGAGCACCTTGCCGTTGGTCTGGAACTTGTGCTCGGCGCCCTTGACCTTGACCGTCGAGATGCGCGTCGTGACCATCGATTCGGCACTCGGGAAGAACACCGCCAGGAAGCGCTTGACGACCAGGTCATAGAGCTTGGCCTCGATCTCGGTCAGGCTCTTGGGCGCCTGCAGGGTCGGGATGATTGCAAAGTGGTCCGACACTTTGGCGTTGTCAAAGACGCGCTTGATCGGCTTGACGTAGCCCTCCTTCAGCGCCGTCTTGGCGTGCGCGGCCAGGGGCCGCAGCGGCGCCGGCAGGTCTTCCTTGGCGAGCATCGTCATCGTGTCCTTGACCACCTTGACGTAGTCCTCGGGCAACGCGCGCGAGTCGGTGCGCGGGTAGGTCAGCACCTTGTGCTTCTCGTACAGCGCCTGCGCCAGCGACAGCGTCGTCTTGGCCGAGAAGCCGAAACGCGAATTGGCCTCGCGCTGCAGCGTGGTCAGGTCGTACAGCAACGGGCTGGCTTGGCTGCTCGGCTTGGCCTCCTCGGTGACCGTCGCCGGCTCGCCGCGGCAGGCCTGCGCGATGGCCTGGGCGTCGGCCTCGTTCCACAGCCGGTCGGCGCGGCGGTCCACGTCCTCGTCCTTCTTGAAGGTCGGATCGAACCACTTGCCCTCGTACTCGCCGGCCTGCGCTGCAAAGCTCGCCTTGACTTCCCAGTAGGGGCGCGAGATGTGCTTCCTGATCTTCTCCTCGCGTTCGACGACGATGGACAGCGTCGGCGTCTGCACGCGGCCGACGGTCGTCAGGAAGAAGCCGCCGTCGCGTGAGTTGAAAGCGGTCATCGCGCGCGTGCCATTGATGCCGACCAGCCAGTCGGCCTCGCTGCGGCTGCGCGCGGCGTCAGCCAGGCCGTGCATCTGCTTGTCGCTGCGCAGAGCGTCGAAGCCGTCGCGGATGGCCTGGGGCGTCATGCTCTGCAGCCACAAGCGCTGGATCGGCTTGTCGATCGGTTTCTTCTCGCCGCCGGCGTACTGCACGATCAGGCGGAAGATCAATTCGCCCTCGCGGCCAGCGTCGCAGGCGTTGATCAGGTCAGTGATGTCCTTGCGCTTGACCAGCTTGACGACCGCGTTCAGGCGTGACTTGGCCTTGTCGATCGGCGCCAGGTCGAAGTGCGGCGGCACCACGGGCAGGTGCGCGAAGCTCCACTTTCCACGCTTGACGTCGTAGGCCTCCGGCGCCTTGATTTCGACCAGGTGGCCGACCGCCGAGGTCACGACGTAACGCTCATTCTCGAAGTGCTCGGCGTGCTTCTCGAACTTGCCCGCACTCGGGGTCAGCGCGCGCACGATGTCCTGCGCCACGCTGGGCTTCTCAGCAATGATCAATGACTTGCTCATGTTTCCTGTTTTCTCGTCCGGTCGCGCCATTGCAGCTCGCCTCGCGCTGACCTACATACAATCCGCGTCTCTCGCGCGCACGCACACACGCGCGCGCACCCATGAATTCAATGTACCCAATGAAGACCGACACGCAAGCAGGGCCGATTTCCAACTCGAACGACGGCGTCTCCGTAGGGCGCAGTTCGCCAACGGGCCGCCGCATCCAGGTGCGGCGCTCGGGCATCCACGGCAAGGGCGTGTTCGCGCTGAAGGCCCTGGCCAAGGGCGAGACGGTGATCGAGTACACCGGCGAGGTCATCAGCTGGAAAGAGGCCTTGCGCCGCCACCCGCACGACCCGAAGGATCCGAACCACACCTTCTACTTCCACATCGACGACCGGCATGTCATTGACGCCAAGCATGGCGGCAATGCCGCGCGCTGGATCAACCACGCCTGCAGCCCCAACTGCGAGGCCGATGAGCAGGAAGGCCGGGTCTTCATCAAGACCCTGCGCCGGATCGCACCCGGCGAAGAATTGTTCTACGACTACGGCCTGACGATCGATGAGCGCTATACGGCCGCGCTGAAGAAACAATACGAATGCCGCTGCGGCACTCGCGGCTGCCGCGGCACGCTGCTGGCGCCCAAACGGTGAGCACCGGAGAACCGCCCGAGCCCCCGTCGATGGACGACACGCCCGCGCCTGCATCGGGGGCCGAAACCGCGGCGCCACCGACTCACCAGCACTGGCGCGCCGAAGCGCTGTGGCAACAGCTCGAGCCTCATCTGCCCGGCTTGTCGGTCGAGGTGCTGGCCCGCGCCGAGTCGACAAACACCCTGCTCCTTGAGCGTGCGCGCGCAGGCCGTGGCCGCCATGATGCTCCGGTGACCACACCCGGTGAACTGGAGGCGATGCGTTCGCGCGACCGCGAGCCCGGCAACAAGGGCGGACCCTTCGATCGCCGCGCCGGCGATACCCACCCGACCCTGCTCGTGGCCGAACACCAGACCCACGGCCGCGGCCGTCAGGGCCGGGTGTGGCAGGCCAGCAGCGACGCCTCCTTGACCTTTTCCCTCGGCCTGCCGCTGGCACCACGCGACTGGTCCGGCCTGTCGTTGGCAGTGGGCGTGACGCTCGCCGATGCGCTCGAGGCGCCCGAGCCCGGCGGCACGCCGCGCCTGCAGCTGAAGTGGCCGAACGACCTGTGGCTCATCGACACCCCCGCGACCCCCGTCGTTGGGCGCAAGCTCGGCGGCGTGTTGATCGAAACGGTGGCCGTCGGCAAGCAGCGCATGGTCGTCGTCGGCGTCGGCCTGAACATCTCGGCCCTGGCGCCCTCGCAGCCGCGCGAGCTGAGCAGCGGCTTCGCCTGCCTGCACGAACTCGACCCCGAGACCAACGCCGCCGAGGCCCTGCACCGCGTCGCCTTGCCACTGATCAAATCCCTGCGCCAATTCGAGCGCGAAGGCTTTGCCGGTTTTGCCTCCGCCTACGCGCGCCGCGATCTGCTGCGTGGACAGCGCGTGAGCACGCAGGGCCCGAGCCATGCCGAGACGACGCTCGAAGGCACGGTCGAGGGGGTGTCGAGCAATGGATCCCTGCTGCTACGGACAGGGCACGAGCTGCACCTGGTGTCCAGCGGGGAGGTCAGCGTGCGAGTGAACCCAGCCCAAGGCGGTTGACCCTACATGCTGCGTGCCCTGGTCGCCGTTCTGCTCGTCGCCAACCTGGCGTTCTGGGCTTGGAGTGCCGGCCTGATGGACAACCTCGGCCTGGGGCCGTCGCGCGAGCGTGACCCGCTGCGGCTGAC
>DATDES010000067.1:0-13519 GCA_036522975.1 Burkholderiaceae bacterium
AATCGCCCGCTGCGCGTCCAGGACGCCGGCCTGATGGAGTTGCAGGAGACAGCGCTCGACGCGGTACGGGTGTTCGTTGACGTCCTCGAGGAACAGGATGCCGCCCTTGATGCGCGGCCAGTGAGGTGTGCCCAGGAGGCTCATCACGACGGCGAGATTGCCGCCCCAGAGCGTCCCGCGCAGGTCCAGGCCGTCGAAGCCGGCCTCGGTGCGAAAGCCGATCGCTTCGAGCTCACCGCGCATCGCTTCGAGGAAGCAGGCCTCGGTGACCTCGTCGACGCCGCCCTCCCCGGCCTCGCGGCCGAAGTGCTCCACCGCGAGCGGGCCGGCCCAGGTGATCGGACGTTTGCGCCCCTTCGAGTGCGCCAGCAGACCCAGTTGCAGCGAGGTCAGGTCGCTGTGGCCGACCCAGCGCGTGCCGCGTTCGACGCTATTCGCGACAAGCGACCAGTCGATGCGGTCGAGCAGCCGGGTCAGGCCATAGCCGCCGCGCGTGGCCAGCGCCACCGAAGGGGCCGCCGCGGCAATGCGGTGCAGTGCGGCCAGGCGCGTGTCGTCGTCACCGGCGAAGCGCTGATGCCGTGTCAGCGCCGCCGAATCGATCTGCACCGCAAAGCCGTGCACCGCCAAGCGTTTGGCCGCCCGCCGCACCATCGCCGGGTGCACGATCACCCCTGCCGGCGACCACAGCACCAGCCCCGGGGCGGCGGCGCTCAACCCAGCGCTCCGAAATCGGTCTCGATCACCTCGGGCACCGGCAGGGCCTCGGTCTGCGCTTCCCGCGCTTCACGCGTTTCGCGCTGAGCCGCGCGGCGCTGGGCGAAGAAGTCGCGCAGCAGCTGCCCGGCTTGCTCGGCCATCAACCCGCCTTGCACCAATGTGCGGTGGTTCAGCAGCGGCTGCGCGAACAGGTCGACGACCGACCCGGCCGCGCCGGTCTTCGGGTCGGCGGCCGCGAACACGACCCGATCGAGCCGTGCATGCATCAGCGCCATCGCGCACATCGCGCAGGGTTCGAGCGTCACGTAGAGCGTGCAGCCGGGCAGGCGGTAGTTCTCGACCAGTTGCGCGGCGTGACGCAGCGCGACGATCTCAGCGTGCGCCGTCGGGTCGTGGGTGGTGATCGGGCGGTTGTAGCCGGTTGCCAGGACCTGCGGTACGCCGTCGACCAGACGCGTGATCACCGCACCAACCGGCACCTCGCCGGAGAGCTGCGCGTTCAGCGCCTGGTCCAGCGCCAGGCGCATCGCGAACTCGTCCTGCGCGACGCTGGACAACAGCTCAGCTTCGCTCATGGTTGCGCCCGGTAATTGCGCTCGGCGCCCTTTTCGAGCGCCGCATTGGTTGCATTCAGCATGTTGTTCTGGATCTGCTTGGCCTGGAGCGGGACCGAGCCTTCGACGACGGCCGGCGTCGCGTCGGCCGCGCCGCCCATCCCGCCTGGCACGGCCACCGTCGCGGCGCCGTCGCGCGCCCGGCCCATCACCGCGTCGGTGACCGCCTTGGCCGCGGGGTCGGTGGGCGCACGCGTGCTGGTCTGCCCCATCTGGCTGATGGCCTGCAACTGCTTCTTCGCCAGCGTGCCGACAATGGCCAGCACGATCAGCAGCGACATCACACCGAAGATCAACCGCATAAGCGCCTCATTCCCACCCGAGGGTGGCTGGGGATTGGTTCGACAGGCCGTAGGTTACGCGCTCGCTGCGCCGCGCTTCCCTGGACGTGCGGCCGCTCGTCCGCTGCAACGGACCGCATGGACAACTCGCGCATGACCGGCAGACTCCGCTACCCGATGGCGAAGCCGCCCGCCTGCGCTACCCCACAGCAAAGCAGCTGCCCACAGGCAAACTGCACGAAGCATCGCACTCCCCCTTGATCTCGCGCTAGTTACCGCGGTAGTCCCGGTCCACACGGTGACAGTCTTCGGCGAGATTCCCGCGGACAGCGAGTCAGGACGGCACCTACAGAGATGTGACCATCGTGACCGCGCTTTACCGACTGTTGCGAAGCGCCGAAGTGCAAGACGCAGACGCGGGGAGCTCATCATTGCCCCAGCTTCCGTTCAGAGTGACAATGACTCGCTTGGTCATAGAGACCTGCCACTTCAACCGAACGGATCGGAGCATTGCGATGAGCGAATCGAGATTCACCCCCCTCAGCCGGGCAGCCGGCACATTGGCTGCGTTGGCGTTGATCGCCTTCTCGGGGGCAGCGTTGTCCCAGACGAAGAATGCCAATGAGCGCCAAGAAGGCCGGGACGTGAAGCAGGACGCCAAGCAAGACGCGCGTCAGGGCAAGCAGGAATGCAAGCAGACCGACGGCAAGTCGAATACGGAGTGCCGCCAGGAAAAGCGCGACACCAAGCAAGACGGTCGCCAGGAAAAGCGCGACATCAAGCACTGATCCGTCCGCAGGCGGCATGATGCCCGCCTGCCGAGAGGGGCCTGCGCCAGCGGCCCCTCACTCCCACTCGATCGTCGCGGGCGGCTTGCTGCTCACGTCGTAGACCACGCGGTTGATGCCGCGCACCTCGTTGATGATGCGTCCGCTGGTGCGCTTTAACAGGGCGTACGGCAGCTCGGCCCAGTCGGCGGTCATGAAGTCGCTGGTCTGCACCGCGCGCAGCGCGACGACGAAATCGTAGGTCCGGCCGTCGCCCATCACGCCGACGCTCTTCACCGGCAGGAAGACCGCAAAGGCCTGGCTCGTCAACTCGTACCAGCTCTTGCCCGAGTTCGGTTCGATCGTCGAACGCAACTCCTCGATGAAGATGGCGTCGGCGCGGCGCAGCAGATCGGCATAGTCCTTCCTGACCTCGCCCAGGATGCGCACGCCCAGGCCCGGCCCGGGGAAGGGATGGCGGTAGACCATCTCGTGCGGCAGACCCAGCGCCACGCCGAGCTCGCGCACCTCGTCCTTGAACAGGTCGCGCAGCGGCTCCAGCAGCTTCAGGCCAAGGGTCTCGGGCAGGCCGCCGACGTTGTGGTGGCTCTTGATCGTCGTCGCCTTCTTGGTCTTCGCGCCGCCGCTCTCGATCACGTCGGGATAGATCGTGCCCTGGGCCAACCACTTCGCATTCGCCAACGCCTTCGCCTCGCGCTGGAACACCTCGACGAATTCGCGCCCGATGATCTTGCGCTTGGCCTCGGGATCGGCGACTCCTTTCAAGTGACCCAGGAATTGCTCGGCCGCGTCGACGCGGATGACCTTCGCATGCAGGCGGCCGACGAACATCTCCATCACCGCCTCGGCTTCGTTGAGGCGCAGCAGGCCGTGATCGACGAAGACGCAGGTGAGCTGGTCGCCGATCGCGCGGTGGATCAGCGCCGCGGCGACGCTCGAATCGACGCCACCCGACAGGCCGAGGATCACTTCCTCGCCGCCGACCTGGGCCCGGATCGCCTCCACGGCTTCGGCAATGTGGTCGCGCATGACCCAGTCGGGCTCGGCCGCGCAGATGTCGAGCACGAAGCGCTCGAGCATCGCCCTGCCCTGCACCGTGTGCGTGACCTCGGGATGGAACTGCACCGCGTAATAGCCGCGCGTCTCGTCGGCCATGCCGGCGATGGGGCAGCTCGGGGTGCTGGCCATCAGCTTGAAGCCCGGCGGCAGCGCGGTGACCTTGTCGCCGTGGCTCATCCAGACCTTGAACATGCCGTGGCCCTCGGGCGTCGCGAAATCCTGGATGCCGTCGAAGAGCCTGGTGTGGCCGCGCGCGCGCACCTCGGCGTAGCCGAACTCGCGGTGCGACGAGGCCTCGACCTCGCCGCCGAGCTGCACCGTCATCGTGAACATGCCGTAGCAAATGCCCAGCACCGGCACGCCGAGCTCCCACACCGCGCTCGGCGCGCGCAGGTCCTGCGCCTCGTAAGTGCTGGCGTGGCTGCCCGAAAGGATGATCCCCTTCGGCGCGAATTCGCGCACGAAGGCATCGCTGACGTCGTTCGGATGGATCTCGCAATAGACATGCGCTTCGCGCACGCGGCGCGCGATCAGCTGCGTGACTTGCGAGCCGAAATCGAGGATCAGGATCTTGTCGTGGTTCATGACTGGGCGGGTTGCAGGGATTTCAGGGCGCGCTCGCGCGCGAAGTGGCGCAACGCGATCAGCATCGCCGCGGCCTGGAGCGCGGCACAGAAGTAATACGGGGCGCCGATGCGCCAGTCGCCGCGCGGCAGGTGCGAGACAAAGGCCAGAAGCGCCGCGCCAATGACCGGCGCGATCACGGCCATCAGGCTGTTCAGCGACGACACCGCGCCCATCGCGCGGCCCTGCGTGGATTCGTCGGCGGCATTCGAGACGATGCTCTGCATCGCCGACGCGACCGTGAAGCCAAACAGGTTGAAGCCGATGACGACGAACATGACCCAGCCCGCCGGTGCCAGGCCCCAAGCGAGATAGCAGAGCGACGACGACACGAGGCCCATCACCGCGAGCCGGCGCGGCGAGAAGCGCCGCAGCAGGTGCTTCAGCAGCACGCCCTGCACCAGAGTCGACATCACGCCGACGGCGAACAAGGACCAGCCGTTCTCGAGCGGCCCCCAGCCGAACTTGAAGCTCGTGTACAGCACCCAGGTCGAGTGCAACACGAACTGCGCCGTTGCCGACAAGGCCAACACGATGACCAGCGGGCCGATGCCCTCGAGTGCGGCAAGCCCCTTCAGCGCGGCCACCGGATTGGCCCTGCGCCAGGCAAAGGCCGAGCGCCGCTCGGGCGGCAGCGATTCCGGCAGCACGAAGTAGCCGTAGAGCCAGTTCACCAGCGCCAGCCCACCGGCAACATAGAACGGCAAGTGCAGGTTGATCGCGCCGAGCAACCCGCCGATCACCGGCCCGAGGATGAATCCCAGCCCGAACATCGCGCCGAGCAGGCCGAAGCGCCGAGCCCGCCCCTCGGGCGGCGTGATATCGGCGACATAGGCATTGGCCACCGCGGCGTTGGCCTGCATCGCGCCGCTGAACAGGCGCACCGCGATCAGCATCCACAGCGCGGTCGCCATCGCCGTCACGAAGAAGCTGAGTGCCAGGCCGCTGAAGCCGATCAACAGGATCGGGCGACGCCCGAAGCGATCCGACAGCGCGCCGAGGATCGGCGAGCCGAAGAAGTTGGCGATGCCGAAGGCCAGCATCACCGCGCCGTACCACCAGGCCTGCTCGGCCTGGCTGCTGGTGAACGTGCCGACGAGCGGCGGCAAGACCGGGATGATCAGGCCGATCGACACCATGTCGATCAGCACCGTCACCAAGATGAAGGGCATCGCCGCCCGCGAGGGAAGCGGCGTCGCGGCTGCGGAAGGCACGGAGGTCAAGCGGCCAGGCCAGCGCCGGGCCGCTCCCAAGCGACCTGAGCGCCCCTCGGGGCTTGCGAGCGGAGCGAGCTGGGGGCTGTCACTTATTCCATCCGGTAGTTCGGCGCTTCCTTGGTGATCTGCACGTCGTGGACATGGCTCTCGCGCACGCCCGCTGCGGTGATCTCGACGAACCCGGCCTTGGTCTGCATCTCGGCGATCGTGGTGCAGCCGCAGTAGTGCATTGACGCGCGCAGGCCGCCAGCCATCTGGTACAGGATGCCAACAACCGAGCCCTTGTACGGCACCTGGCCCTCGATGCCTTCCGGCACCAGCTTGCTCGTGTTGGGGTTGTTGCCGCCGTTGTCCTGGAAGTAACGGTCGGCCGAGCCCTGCTGCATCGCACCGAGAGAACCCATGCCGCGGTAGCTCTTGTAGCTGCGGCCCTGGTACAGGATCACTTCGCCCGGCGCCTCCTCGGTCCCGGCGATCGCGCTGCCCATCATCACGCTGTCGGCGCCGGCGACGATCGCCTTGGCGACGTCGCCCGAATAGCGCACGCCGCCGTCGGCGATCACCGGCACGCCGCTGCCCTTGAGCGCGCGGGCCACGTTGTCAATGGCCATGATCTGCGGCACACCGACGCCGGTGACGATGCGCGTGGTGCAGATCGAGCCCGGGCCGATGCCGACCTTGACCGCATCGGCGCCGGCCTCGGCCAGCGCCATTGCCGCGTCGCCGGTGGCGATGTTGCCGCCGATGACGTCGATGTGCGGGAAGTGCTTCTTGACCCAGCGCACACGCTCGATCACGCCGGCACTGTGCCCGTGCGCGGTGTCGACCACGAGTGCATCGACGCCAGCCGCGGCCAGCAACTCGACGCGCTCCTCGGTGCCCTCGCCCACACCGACGGCGGCGCCAACGCGCAGCTTGCCGTGGCTGTCGCGCGCCGCGTTCGGAAAATTGGTCTGCTTGGTGATGTCCTTCACCGTCATCAGGCCGCGCAGCTCGAAGGCATCGTTGACGACCAGCACGCGCTCGAGCTTGTGGCGATGCATCAAGGCCTTGCCATCGTCGATCGTCGCGCCTTCGCGCACCGTGACCAGGCGCTCACGCGGGGTCATGATCTCGCGCACCGGGATGTCCATCCGCGTCTCGAAGCGCAGGTCGCGGTTGGTGACGATGCCAACCACCTTGGGCCCTTCGAGGACCGGGAAACCAGAGATGCCGTGCTGCTGCGCCAGCGCAACGACCTCGCGCACGGGCGTGTCGGGCCCGATCGTGATCGGGTCGCGCAGCACGCCAGACTCATAGCGCTTCACGCGCGCCACCTCGGCCGCCTGTTGGCGCGGCGTGAGGTTCTTGTGCACGATGCCGATGCCGCCCTCCTGGGCGATCGCGATCGCCAGCCGGGCTTCGGTGACGGTGTCCATCGCAGCGGACACCAGGGGCAGTTTCAGGGAGATGTTGCGCGACAGGCGGGTCGAAAGACTGGTGTCGCGTGGCAGGACCTGGGAATAGGCGGGGACCAGCAACACATCGTCGAAGGTCAGCGCTTTGCCGAGTAGGCGCATGGGAAAAGGCTCCAGACGCAAAAGTCGATTATAGAGAGCGTGAATTCCGTCGCGCAGGTGCCGCCCGCCCCGGACTAAACTTCAATGGCCACGGCTTCTGCCGGCCCCGTATTCACACGCCCACCATGCGCCTCCTGCCTGCTCTGCTTGCCCTGACGACGGTTCTCTCGGCGGGTTTGGCTTCCGCCCAGACGGCGGTGCTATCGAATGCCTGGAAGTGGCGCGACGCCAGCGGCCAGATTCACGTCAGCGACGTGCCGCCGCCCTTGTCGGTCCCGGCCAAGGACATCCTCGATCGGCCGCCCCTGCAGCGCAAGGTCCCTGTGGCCGAATCCGCTGCCGCCTCGGCGCCGTCCGCGCCGATCGCCAACGCCGGTCCCCGGACCGACCCCGAACTCGAAGCTCGGCGCAAACGCGCCGCCGACGAACAGATCGCCTTGCAACGTCAGCAACAGGACAAGGACGCCGCCGTTCGGGCCGAGAACTGCACCCGCGCCCACGGCCATCTGAACGCCCTGGCCGAAGGCCAGCGCATTGCCCGAACCAATGCGCAAGGCGAGCGCGAAGTGCTCGATGACAAGGGCCGCGCCGAAGAGATGCAGCGCGCGCGCGCGATCATCGCCAGCGATTGCCGTTGATCAACGCGCCTTGAGCGCGGCCTCGCGCAGCGCCGTCAAGGTCGTTCGCGGGTTGCTCACGTCGGTGTCCAGACGCAGGTGGATCAGGGTCGGCCCGTCGGCCGCCAGGGCCGCGGCAAACGCCGGCTCGAAGTCGGCCGTGGCGGCCACGTGCGCCGCGTGCCAGCCGTAAGCCCGCGCGAGCGCTGCGAAGTCGGGGTTGGCGCGCAGGTCGCTGCCGCTGACCCGCCCAGGGAACTCGCGCTCCTGGTGCATGCGGATCGTGCCGTAGGTTCCGTTGTCGACGACGATGCTGATGAGCTTGCCGGTGCCCCGTCCGGCGCCATGGGCCATCGCGGTCGCGAGTTCCTGCCCCGTCATCAGGAAGTCGCCGTCGCCGGCGACGTTGATCGCCGTTCGCTCCGGATACAGCAGCGACGCAGCGACTGCGGCCGGGACCCCATAGCCCATGGCACCAGAGGTCGGCGCGAGCTGGGTGCGACCATGGTGTTGCAGACCGTGATAGCGCGTATAGCGATGCAGCCAGGCGCTGAAATTCCCGGCGCCGTTGGTGTACACCGAATTGGCCGGTGCCAGGCGCTGGACCGTCTTGATCACCTGGGCCATGTCCAGCGGACCAACCGGCGGCGCGACGTGGCTGGCTTCGTAGTCGGCATGTGCGCTGACAGTCCAGTCGGCCCAGGGTGCCGGGCCGGGCGGCGGCTCCAGCGTCGCCAGGGCCTGGCCGGCAGCGGACATCGAGCATTGCAGCATCAGGTCGGCGGCGTAGACACGGCCCAATTCCTCCGCCCCGGCGTGCATGTGCACGAGCCTTTGCGCCGGCCGGGGCACAACCAGATGGCGGTAGCCCCCGGTCGTCATCTCGCCCAGGCGAACGCCGATGGCCAAGATCAGATCGGCACCACGCACCCGCGCCGCGAGTTTCGGATTGATGCCGATGCCGACATCGCCGGCGTACAGCGGGTGACGGTTGTCGAAGCCGTCCTGAAATCTGAAACCGCAGGCGACGGGCAACTGCCAGGCCTCGGCAAAGCGCTGCAGCGCGCGGGCACCTTCCGCGCTCCAGCAGGCGCCGCCGATGATGGCCAGCGGACGCTTGGCCTCGAGCAGCATCGAGCGCAGGTCGCGCAGCGCACCGGGCGCCGGCCAGGCCTGAGCCGGCACCACCCGCGGCAACACCGGCGCCGCGGTCGCGGTGGTCAGCATGTCTTCCGGCAGTACCAGCACCACCGGGCCCGGTCGTCCCTGCATCGCGGTGTGAAAGGCCCGCGCGACATATTCGGGCAGGCGGTCGGCATGCTGCACTTCGGCCACCCATTTCGCCATTCCCAGCGTGCCGGGGCCGAAGACCTGGCGGTAGTCGAGTTCCTGAAAAGCCTCCCGATCGCGCTGCTCACTCGCCACCTGGCCGACGAAGAGGACCATCGGCGTCGAGTCCTGGAACGCCGTGTGCAGACCGATCGCCGCATTGCTCGCGCCCGGGCCGCGCGTCACGAAGCACACGCCCGGCCATGCCGCCAGCTTGCCCTGGGCTTCGGCCATGAACGACGCACCGCCTTCATGCCGGCAGCCGATGAAGCGGATGCTGTCGGCGTGTTCGTGAAAGCCGTCGAGCACGGCCAGGTAGCTCTCGCCGGGCACCCCGAACGCTGTGTCGATCCCTTGCGCGATCAGGGCCTCGACCAGCGCATGCCCGGCCAGTCGGCTTGGCGTCATGCGGGCGCCGACCAGGTCATCACTGGGCGCCAGGGGTCGCTCAAAGGGGCTTCGCTCATCACGCGATGGTAACGATCGTGATCACTCTACCGTGGAGTGCGTGCCAAGGTGTCTGGATGTTACCCAGCGCCCGGAAAGCAGGCCAGCGGTTGCGTCTGGGCACTGCAAACAACGCGCAGCCGCGCTACGGTCACGGCACAGTACAGGGAGAGCAAACGATGTTTAAGTCCCTTTTCGGCGAACTGACCGCCACACCTTTGAAGTCGGGCAGTCCGGTCCCCGCGTTCGCCGCCACGGCAGTGCTGGAAAGCACGGACACCCATTTGTCCGATGACGGTCGCATGCTTGACCGGCATCAGCAGGAACTGTTCGTCAGTGGTTCACCGGCGCAGGCGATGCGCGAGCACCTGGCCGCCAAGGCACAGGGTGCGACCGACGTGCGCACGATCACCCTGCTCGACCCGGCCCACCTGTGGGCGCCGGGGGTGATCAAGGCCCTGTCCGATGCGACCGGCCAACCAGTGGAACGCCTCCACCTGCGTGAACAGGCCACGCTGCGCATCCTGGCCACCCTCGAGCGCACCGTGGTCCCGCGCCGCGGTGAAGCCACCCTCAAGATCTACCACGCCGACCTGCGCGAGCCCGAAGGCGAGAGCCTGCGTGTGCCCTTCGTGCTGATGGAACGCAGCCAGATGTCGGCGGTCATCGTCGGCCCGATGGAGGCGCCCGAGGTCGAGGCGATGCTGCTCGCGCTCCACGCCGCCGTGCGGGAACCAACTTGGCATTGCGAAAGCCTGCTCTTCCTGCTGCCACCCAGCGGCGCCTGGATCGCCAGCAAGATCGCCGCCCTCACCTGGCCGCGCAATGTACAGGTCGAGGTGCTCGACGAGCCCCTGGTCGGCACCTCGTCGGTGTGGAATGCCTTGCTGGCGGCCTGGGATCGGCAGCACGGCTCGGTTCTGCCTTCAGCCGATCCTGCCGTGCTCGAAGCCCGCGCCGTGGCGCGGCAGCTGCGGGCCCTGATGCACACCGACGGTGTCCTCGGCTGCGCGCTGGCCGACGCCACCGACGGCGACCTGTTGGCCGGCGAATCGCGCGACGCGGGTTCCGACCTGGCGCGCGCCGCGGCGGCGTTGGCGCCGGTGTTGCGCGCGCACCAGCAGGCCAGCCACGCAATGGCCCTGCCGGCCTCGCTCGATGAAATCGCCGTCGTCAATGGTGGCATCTGCCACCTGATCCGCCCGCTGCAGCGACGCCCGAACCAGTTCCTGTTCGCGCGCATCGACCGCGCGCATGCCAATCTGGCGCTGTTGAAATTCAAGCTCGCCGAGGCCGAGCGCAACCTGGGCTAGGTTATTCGTGGCCGGCTAATATGGCCGGCATGAGCCAAGTACTGGTCGATTTCACCCGTCAGGACGCCAGCGGCGCCAGCCACACCGAGCAGGCTTGGGCGCGTGTGCCTCTGGCGCCGCCGCCGCTGCAGCGCAAGCAGGACAAGGCGCGTGCCGCGGCGCTGCTCAAGGAGCACAACGCGGTTCTGGTCGCACACTACTACGTTGACGGCGACTTGCAAGATCTGGCGCTGGAAACGGGTGGCTGTGTGGCCGACTCGCTCGAGATGGCGCGCTTCGGACGCGACCATTCGGCGCAGACCCTGGTCGTCGCCGGCGTGCGCTTCATGGGCGAGACTTCGAAGATCCTGTCGCCGGACAAGCGGGTGCTGATGCCCGACCTCGAAGCCACCTGCTCGCTCGATCTCGGCTGCCCACCGGACGAGTTCGCTCGCTTCTGCGACGAGCATCCCGATCGCAAGGTGGTGGTCTATGCCAACACCAGCGCCGCGGTGAAGGCGCGCGCCGACTGGATGGTCACCAGTGCCTGCGCATTGGCGATCGTGCGCCATCTGAAGGACCAGGGCCACAGGGTTCTGTGGGCACCCGATCGCCACCTCGGCCGCTACATACGCGACGAGACCGGTGCCGACATGTTGTTGTGGAACGGCGAGTGCATCGTGCACGACGAATTCAAGGCCCTGGAGCTCGAGCTGATGAAGCGCGAGTACCCTGATGCGCCGGTGCTGGTGCACCCGGAATCGCCCGCTGGCGTCGTCGCTCTGGCCGATGTGGTGGGCTCGACGACGCAATTGATCAAGGCGGTGGTCGATGGCAAGGCCGACACCTATATCGTCGCGACCGACAACGGCATCCTGCATCGCATGCGCCAACTCGCGCCGGGCAAGATCCTGCTCGAAGCGCCGACCGCCGGCCAGAGCGCCACTTGCAAGAGCTGCGCCCACTGCCCTTGGATGGCTATGAACGCGGTGCAGGGCGTGATTGCCTGCCTGGAACACGGGCGCGGCGAGATACGGGTGCCCGAGCCGATCCGCACCCAGGCACACGGCTGCATCGACCGCATGCTGGCCTTCGTGGCCGCCAACCCGTCCAGCCTCGCCCAGCCGCAACGCGGCTTCGTGCCGGCCATTGGCAGCGCCTGAACAGGCGGGCCTTCAGCCCGCTGTTGCCGATTTAACCGCGCCGCAGGTGGCGAACAATGTGCCGAAGGCCGAATGCTCGGCCACCGGAGTTGCCATGAGCGGGGACTCGTTCGCGCCCGGTCGCAATGCGCGCCAGGGCCTGATCAGACGCCGCGCATCCCGCGGATCAACACCGTCGGGAAGCTGACCGGCAAGGTCTGCGGGTAGTCGCGGCTGTAGTGCAGTCCGCGGCTCTCGTGCCGCATCAGGGCCGAGCGAACGATCAGCTCGGCGCAGTCGACCAGGTTGCGAAGCTCGAGCAGGTCGCGGCTGACGCGGAAGTTGGCGTAGTACTCGTCGATCTCGCTGCGCAGCAGGTCGATGCGGTGCAGCGCACGCTCCAGGCGCTTGGTCGTGCGCACGATGCCGACGTAGTTCCACATCAGCAAGCGCAACTCGTCCCAGTTGTGGGCGATCACGACCTGCTCGTCGGCATTTTCGACCTGGCTTTCGTCCCAGGCCGGCAATGCCGGTCGATCGTCGGCCACCACGGACCTGATCGCTTCGGCGCAGGTACGCCCCAGCACCACACATTCGAGCAGGGAATTGCTGGCCAGGCGGTTCGCGCCGTGCAGGCCGGTGTAGGTCGTCTCACCGACGGCGTAAAGGCCTGGCAGGTCGCTGCGGCCTTCGAGGTCGCTGACCACCCCGCCGCAGGTGTAGTGCGCGGCTGGCACGACCGGAATCGGCTGCCGGGCGATGTCGATACCCAGCTTCAGGCAGCGCGCGTGGATGGTCGGGAAGTGTTCCTTGAGAAAAGCCTCGCCGAGGTGGCGCGCGTCGAGCCAGACATGGTCGACGCCGTGCTTCTTCATCTCGAAGTCGATCGCGCGGGCGACGATGTCGCGCGGCGCGAGTTCGGCGCGCGGATCGTGGCGGTCCATGAAGCGCTGCCCGAATCCTTCACCGTTGCCGTCCTTCAACGGCAGGAGCAGGTGGGCGCCCTCGCCGCGCAGCGCTTCGGTGATCAGGAAGCTGCGTTCCTGGGGGTGGTACAGGCAGGTCGGGTGGAACTGGATGAACTCCATGTTGCCGACGCGGCAGCCGGCACGCCAGGCCATCGCAATCCCGTCGCCGGTGGCGGTGTCGGGATTGCTCGTGTAGCGGTAGACCTTGCCGACGCCGCCGGTGGCCATCACGACGGCCGAGGCAGCCAGGGTCTCGACGCGACCGGCATCGATGTCCAACGCATAGACGCCGTAGCAGCGCGCCGTCTCGTCGCGCTTCAGATGCCGCGACGTGATCAGGTCGATGGCCATCCAGCGCTCGCGCAGCAGGATGTTCGGATGCACACGCGCCTGCGCGAGCAACGCATCATGGATCGCGCGGCCGGTGGCGTCGGCGGCGTGAGCGATGCGGCGCACTGCGTGACCGCCCTCGCGCGTCAGGTGCAGGCCGAGCGGCCCATCAGGGTCGGCTGAGAACTGCACGCCCTGCGCCACCAGCCATTCGACGGCTCGCGCGCTGTTCTCGGCGATGAAGCGCGCGGTGTGTTCGTCGACCAGGCCGGCGCCGGCGTCCTGGGTGTCCCGTACATGCGACTCGATGCTGTCGTCGCTGCCGAGCACGCCGACGATCCCGCCTTGGGCCCAGGCCGTCGCGGCTTCGTCGAGATTGCGCTTGGCCAGCACCACCACCGGCCGGTCGGCAGCCAGGTGCAGCGCCACCGTCAACCCGGCCAGGCCCGCTCCGACGATGACCACCGGTGCCTGCCCGGATTGCTTGCGTGTCATGGCCGGGATTCTAGGAGCCCCCTGAATCGGGGGTGGG
>DATDES010000068.1:0-10042 GCA_036522975.1 Burkholderiaceae bacterium
CTGGCCGCGCTGGACGACACCGCAGACACGACCCTGGAGCGCACCGCGCAACTGCTGAGCCCTGCAGGCGGAACCTCACCCTGGCGCGAGGCGCTGCTCGAAGCCATGGACCACCTGGTCAGCGCGGTGCGCGCGGCCGGGTTCAGCACGCCGATGCGCCTGCGAATGGACGGCAAGTTGTTGGCGAACGACCCGTTCGGCCAGCTGGACAAGACCACCGACCGCTTCGCCGCTGCCCTGCGCACCGATGACTCTGCAGTGGCAGCGCAGCAAGCGCTGTACCTGCGCGCCTTGCTCGATGCCTGCCGTCAGGCAACACGGAGCATCTTCGGCCACCTCGAGGAGCACGGTGTGTCGGTCGACATCGTGTTCGAAGCCCGGCAGTTGCGCGGGCGCACCCTGCGGATCGAGCAACTGCTCGACCTGCTGCTGGCACCGACCGCGCGCGAAGCCCTGCGCCTGCTGATCGAGCTGGTCGAGTTGCAGGCTCGTTCACGCAGCATCCGCGCGCTACTCGGCCGCCACTACTCGCTGCTCGCGCGCGTCGTGGCCGAACGCAGCGCCGAAACCGGCGAGCACTACATCACCCGCACGCGAGCCGAGTACCGCGACATGCTCGCCCGCGCCGCCGGCGGCGGCGCGGTAATCGCCGGCACCACGATGCTCAAGTTTGGCCTGGCCGCGCTCGGTCTGACCGCGTTCTGGAGCGGCTTCTGGGCCGGCGCCAACTACGCCCTGTCCTTCGTGCTGATCATGCTGTTGCACTGGACCGTGGCCACCAAGCAGCCGGCGATGACCGCGCCGGCGCTGGCCGCCCGTTTGCACACCAGCCACCCGAGCCATGGCGATGCCGACGACGATGAACCAGCGCGCGTCGAGAACTTCGTCGACGAGGTGACGAACCTGGTCCGCTCGCAGGTGGCCGGCATCGTCGGCAACGTCGCGCTCTGCGTCCCGGTGGTGCTGCTGCTGCAGTGGCTCGGCGCGCAGGCCTTCGGTGCGCCGCCCATCGGCCAGGAACACGCGGTTCACATCCTCGATTCGCTGAGCTTGCTCGGCCCGAGCGCGCTGTTCGCGGCCTTCACCGGCGTCCTGTTGTTCGCCAGCTCGCTGATCGCCGGCTGGGCCGAGAACTGGTTCGTGCTGAACCGCCTTGACAGTGCCATCGCCTGGAATCCGCGCATCGTTGCCCGCCTCGGATCGGCGCGGGCGCAGCGCTGGTCGCGTTGGTGGCGCGAGAACGTCTCGGCGCTGGCGGCGAATGTCTCGCTGGGCATGATGCTCGGTCTGGTGCCGGTCGTGTTCGCCTTCTTCGGCATCGGCCTGGACGTGCGCCACGTCACGCTGTCGGCTGGCCAGCTCGCGGCAGCGCTCGGCGCCGAGGGTGCCATCCTGTTGCACGAGCCTGCCTTCTGGTGGTGCGTTGCCGCGATCCCCGTCATCGGCGCGCTCAATCTCGGCGTCAGTTTCTGGCTGGCCTACACCGTCGCGCTGCGTTCGCGTGGCATCGCGGTGCGCCAACGGGCGACGCTGGTTGCCGCGATCCGTCGCCGCATGTGGCGCGCGCCGCTGTCCTTCCTACTGCCGACTCGCGACGGCGCCGCCGACGCCGTCTCAACGCCGTGACGAGTCGCCGTCGCCCTCGTCCTCGCGCGTGCCGCGTTCACCCTGGGGGCGGCCCGAGAACATGGTCCACCACACGATGAAAAGCAGGATCGCCAGCGCCCCCAGCGCTTCCAGCAAGAGCAGCCACATGGCACGAGCTTACTGGGTTCTCGTGTTGGTGCTGGGCGGCTGCACCGAGCCTGCGATCCAGCCCTCGATGCCGCCATCACTACCGCCCCCCCCGGCCCAGGCGGGCCCGGCGACAGCCTCGACGCCGCCGGCCGCGCTGCACCCGGGTTCGCGGTGGCAACCGGTCGCATGGAGCGATCTGCCAGGTTGGGACGCGGACCGCACGCGCGAGGCTTGGCTGGCCTTGCAGCGCAGCTGCGAGCGCCTGTCGGCCGCATTGCAGCGCGACAGCCCGCCTTGGACGCGCCTGTGCCAGGATGCCGTGCGCCACTTGCCGGCAGACGACACGGCGACGCGCGCCTGGCTGATGCAGCGCTTCAACCCGTACCGCTTGCTGCCGCTGGACCCAGGGGCGCCGGCCGAGGGGTTGGCCACTGGCTACTTCGAGCCACAGATCGACGCCAGCCGCGTCCCGCGCGGCGCGTATCGCGTGCCGCTGCACGCGCCGCCGGCCGATCTGGCCAGTCGCAAGCCCTGGTTCACGCGCGCCCAGATCGAGACAGTGCCGGCGGCGCAGGCCGCGCTGCGCGGCCGCGAGATCGCCTACGTGGCCGACCCGCTCGACGCCCTGCTCTTGCAAGTGCAGGGTTCGGGTCGCCTGCGCCTGGTCGGTGCCGACGGCGGCAGTCAGACAGTTCGGTTGGCCTACGCCGGCCACAACGACCAACCCTACCAGTCGATCGGGCGCTGGTTGATCGACCAGGGCGAGCTCCGAACGGGAGAAGCCTCCTGGCCGGCGATCCGCGATTGGGCCCGCCGCCACCCGAAGCGCGTGCCCGAGATGCTGGCCGCCAACCCGCGCGTGGTGTTCTTCCGCGAAGAGCCTCTGCCAGACCCTGCGCTCGGACCGCGCGGCGCGCAGGGCGTGGCGCTGGTGCCGGAGCGCTCGATTGCCGTTGACCCGAGGAGCCTGCCTTACGGCAGCCCGGTGTGGCTCGACACGACCGAGCCGCTCACGGCCACCCCGCTGCGCCGCCTCGTCCTGGCCCAGGACACCGGCTCTGCGATTACCGGCGCGGTGCGCGCCGACTATTTCTGGGGCTGGGGCGAGCGCGCCGAGCAACAAGCCGGGCGCATGAAACAGGCGCTGCGGATGTGGGTTCTGTGGCCGAAGTGAGACCCCAGGAGCTGTAGCGGCGGCGGCCGCTGCCGAGCCCCAGCACTAAGCACTAGCTTGACAGCGACACACCACTCACTTGATCGTCTGGCGCAGCCGGGCCGCATAGCGCGGCCACACCAGGTTGAGGGCTAGCCCCGTCAAGACGAACGCCGCCGCGACAAGCTTCCACGACGGCAGCGGCTCGGCCAGCAGCCATGCCGATGCGCCCATCCCGAACACCGGCACCAGCAGCGCCATCGGCGTGATCGTCGCGGCCGGATGGCGTGCCAACAGCCAGGCCCAGGCGCCGAAGCCGAACAGGGTGTTGCCAATCGATTGCCAGACCACCGCAGCCCAAATGGCAGGCCCGGCGGCTGCCAAACCTCGCGCGATCGCCGACGGCCCCTCGATCAGCAGCGACAGCAATGCCAGCGGCGGCACTGCGAACAGGCTCGACCAAACCATGAAACCGAGCATGTCAACCCGCCCGGCGCGCTTGGCGATCAGGTTGCCCCCGGCCCACGCCAGCGCTGCCAACAGGACCAGGGCGATACCCAGCGGCGTTGTGTCGGCGTCGGTATGCAGGGCGATCACCGCCAGCCCGGCGCCGGCCAGTACAAGGGCCAGGGCCTGGAAGGCACGCAAGCGCTCGCCCGCCAGTGCCATCGCCAGGCCGATCGTGAAAAACACCTGGACCTGAACCACCAGCGAGGCCAACCCGGGCGTGATGTCGCCGCGCAGCGCAATGAACAGCAAACCGAACTGGCCCGCGCCGATCAAAACCCCATAGGCCGCGAGCGTGCGCCACGAGGCCGCGGGGCGGGCCACGAACAGCGCCGCCGGCGCAAACGCCAGGGCGAAGCGCAGCGTGCCCAGCAGCAGCGGCGGCAGGGTGCCGAGCGCCCACTTGATGACCACGAAGTTGGTACCCCACACGGCCACGACTGCCAGCGCAAGAAGCACGTGACGCCAAGGCAGGTGCGCGCCGCTCACGGACCGACCTTGGCATCGACGCCGCTGACCGCAACGATGCGGTTGTGGACCTCTGCCTTGGCTTCGCAGAGCGCACGGTCGGCACGGTCGAGCGCATCGACCACATCGCCGGCGATGTGGTCGGTCAGGCCTGCGGAGAGCGTGACGCGCAGCGGCGGGTGCTCAGGCAGCATCCCATCAGCACCGCGGCCAATCCATCCTGCGCCAGGCGCAGGCGCTGCGTGGATCTGACTCTGGCTCATCGTGGACCCGCCGTGTCGCTCAGCTGCGGGCGCGTCCCGTCGAGGGGCGCAAGTGGGTCAACGGCAGAGCGCCACCGGCCTTCACCTCGCCGAGCGAGAAGCTGGTGTGGATGTCCTTCACGTTCGGCAGGTTGAGCAGGGTCTCGGTGGCAAAGCGCGAGAACGCGTCGAGGTCGGTGGCCATCACCTGCAACTCGAAGGTGCCGGCGCCACTGATGTAGTGGCAGGCCGTGACTTCGGGCAGGCGGCGGATCGCCTCCTCGAGCAGCCGGGTTGCGCTGCCGGTATTGCGCTCGGCGTCCACGCGCACGAAGGCGAATACGCCGAGGCCGATGCGGCGGCGGTCGAGCACCGCTCGGTAGCCGGTGACGTAGCCCTGCTGCTCGAGCCACTTCACCCGGCGCCAGGTCGGTGCAGCCGAAAGGCCGATGCGAGCCGCCAGCTCGGCGTTGGACAGGCGCGCATCGGCCTGCAACTCGCCCAGGATCGCGATGTCAAACCGGTCGAGGTCCGGACCGTGCGACTCGGCGCCCTCGTCGCCCTTCAGCGCAGGACGGCTCTTCCCTTGTTTGGCAGTTCTCGCTGTCATCGTTTCTCAATATAGCTGTTTCGCGAAAGCCTATTGCGCAGAGAGCCAATCTGCGAGCAAACAAGGAAAACACATGCCCGGCCAAGCCTCCTACACTCGCCGCTGCCCTTTGTGCCGAGAGTTGTCGCCATGAATGCACCCCTGCCCGAGTCCATCCGCAAAGCGCTTGAAACCGTCACGCTCGACGACAAGTATTCGCTCGCCCGCGGCCGCGCGTTCATGAGCGGCGTGCAGGCGCTCGTGCGCCTGCCGATCCTGCAGCGCACTCGCGACGCGCTGGCGGGACTGAACACCGCCGGTTTCGTCAGCGGCTACCGGGGCTCGCCGCTCGGCGGCTACGACCAGGCCTTGTGGGCCGCGAAGAAGCACCTGGCCGAACATCACATCGTGTTCCAGCCCGGCGTCAACGAGGAGCTCGGTGCAACCGCGGTCTGGGGCACGCAGCAGCTCGACCTGTACCCGGCGACGAAGAAGTACGACGGCGTCTTTGGCATCTGGTACGGCAAGGGGCCCGGCGTCGACCGCTGCTCCGACGTCTTCAAGCACGCCAACATGGCCGGCACCGCGATGCACGGCGGCGTGATCGCGATCGCCGGCGACGACCACGTGTCCAAGAGCAGCACCGCGCCGCACCAGAGCGACCACATCTTCAAGGCCTGCGGCCTGCCGGTCTTCTTCCCTTCCGACGTGCAGGGCATTCTCGACATGGGCCTGCATGCCTTCGCGATGAGCCGCTTCTCGGGCGTGTGGAGCGGCATGAAGACGATCCAGGAAGTCGTCGAGTCCTCAGCCTCGGTCTCGGTTGATCCGGACCGCGTCAAGATCGTGGTCCCGGAAGAGTTCCTGATGCCCAAGGGCGGCCTGCACATCCGCTGGCCCGACCAGCCGCTCGAGCAGGAAGCGCGGCTGATGGACTACAAGTGGTACGCCGCGCTGGCCTATGTGCGCGCCAACAAGCTGAACCACAACATCATCGAGACCAGTCGTGACCGCTTCGGCATCATCGCCAGCGGCAAGGCCTTCAACGACACCCGCCAGGCCCTCTCGGACCTGGGCCTGGACGACGCCACCTGTCGCGCCCTGGGCGTGCGCCTGCACAAGGTCAACGTGGTGTGGCCGCTCGAGGCGACGATCACGCGCGAGTTCGCGCAGGGCCTGCAGGAGATCCTGGTCGTTGAGGAAAAGCGCCAGGTCATCGAGTACCAGCTGAAGGAAGAACTCTACAACTGGCGCGCCGACGTGCGGCCGAACGTGCTCGGCAAGTTCGACGAGCCCGAGGGCGACTCGACCGGCGGCGAGTGGTCGATGCCCAACCCGAGCGACAACTGGCTGCTGCGCGCCAAGGCCGATCTGACGCCGGCGATCATCGCCAAGGCGATCGCCAAGCGCCTGAAGAAGCTCGGCCTGGCGCCTTCGGGCAGCGACATCGCCGCGCGCATGGACCAGCGCATCGCGACCATCGAAGCGCGCGAAAAGCAGCTCGCCGAGATCAAGACTGACACCGGCGAGCGCGCGCCGTGGTTCTGCTCGGGCTGCCCGCACAACACCAGCACGCGGGTGCCGGAGGGCTCGCGCGCTGTCGCGGGCATCGGCTGCCACTACATGGCGGTGTGGATGGACCGCAGCACGACCACCTTCAGCCAGATGGGCGGCGAAGGCGTGTCCTGGGTCGGCCAGCAGCCCTTCACGACCGAGCCGCACATCTTCGCCAACCTGGGCGACGGCACCTACTTCCACAGCGGCTCGCTGGCGATCCGCCAGAGCATCGCCGCCGGCGTGAACATCACCTACAAGGTCCTCTACAACGACGCGGTTGCGATGACCGGCGGGCAGCAGGTCGGCGAGCGCCCCGAGGGCCACTCGGTGACGCAGATCATGAACAGCCTGGTGGCAGAAGGCGTGACCAAGCTGGTGATCGTGACCGACCAACCCGAGAAGTACGATCGCGCTGCGCTGGCGTCCGGGGTCACCGTGCACCATCGCGACGAACTCGACCGGATCCAGCGCGAGTTCCGCGAGGTCAAGGGCACGACGGTCATCATCTACGATCAGACCTGCGCCACCGAGAAGCGCCGGCGCAGGAAGCGCGGCAAGATGATCGACCCCGAGAAGCGCGTCGTCATCAACGAGCTGGTCTGCGAAGGTTGCGGCGACTGTTCGGTGCAGAGCAACTGTCTGTCGGTAGAGCCGGTCGAAACCGAGTTCGGGCGCAAGCGCCGCATCAACCAGAACACCTGCAACAAGGACTATTCCTGCGTCAAGGGCTTCTGCCCGAGCTTCGTCACCGTCGAAGGCGGCCAGCTGAAGAAGGCGAAGAAAGAAAAGAAGGGGGACCTGGCCGCAATGCCGGCGCTGCCCGACCCCGTGCTGCCGGTCGCCGAGACCGCCTGGGGCATCGTCGTCGGCGGCGTCGGCGGCACCGGCGTCATCACGATCGGCTCGCTGCTGGGCATGGCCGCGCACCTCGAAGGCCGCGGCGTCGTGACGCAGGACGCCGGCGGCCTGGCGCAGAAGGGCGGCGCAACCTGGAGCCACATCCAGATCGCCAACCGGCCCGAGGCGATCTTCACGACAAAGGTCGACACCGCGAAGGCCGACCTGGTCATTGCCTGCGATTCGATCGTCGGCGCGAGCAAGTACACGCTGGCGGTGATGCAGCAGGGTCGCACCTACGTGGCGCTGAACACCCATGGCACGCCGACGGCGGCATTTGTGAAGAACGCCGACTGGCAGTTCCCGGGCGGCAATTGCGAGGCCGCAATCCGCGCCAGTGTTGGTACCGCCGGGGTCGGCGCCTTCGATGCCGAGCAGGTGGCCGTGCAGCTGGTCGGCGACTCGATCTACACCAATCCGCTGATGCTCGGCTACGCTTGGCAGCAAGGGCGCGTGCCCCTGTCGCACGCGGCGCTGATGCGCGCGATCCAGCTCAACGGCGTGCAGGTCGACAACAACAGGGCCGCGTTCGAGTGGGGCCGGCACTGCGCCCACAACCTGGCCGCGGTGCAGGCCCTCTTCAAGGCCGCGCAGGTGATCGAGTTCGTCCGGAAGCCGCCGCTCGACGAGATGGTCACCAAGCGCATCGACTTCCTCACCGCCTACCAGGACAGCGTCTATGCGTCGACCTACAAGGACTTCGTCGACAAGGTGCGCAGCGCCGAGGCGCCGCTGGCGAGCACGAAGCTGACCGAGGCGGTCGCGCGTTACCTGTTCAAGCTGATGGCTTACAAAGACGAGTATGAGGTCGCACGCCTGCACGTCGATCGCGCATTCAGCGACAAGATCGCCTCGATGTTCGAAGGCGACTACAAGCTTGTGCACCACCTCGCGCCGCCGGCGATCGCGAAGAAGAACGACAAGGGCGAGCTCATCAAGCAGCCCTTCGGTCCCTGGATTCGCAAGGCCTTCGGCGTGCTGGCGCGCCTGAAGGGCCTGCGCGGCACCGCCTTCGACCCCTTCGGCCGCAGCGAGGAGCGCAAGACCGAGCGGGCACTGATCGGCGAGTACCGCGCCACGATCGAGGAGCTGCTTGCCACGCTCAGCGCCGAGCGCCTGCCGCTGGCCGTCGAGATCGCCCGCCTGCCCGAGGACATTCGCGGCTACGGCCACGTCAAGGCGCGGCACCTGGCGGCAGCGCGTGCCAAGTGGGAAGGCCTGATGGCGCAATGGCGCAATCCATCGGGCTCCCGCGTCGCCGCTTGAGCCCTGGCGCCTGGCCCGCACTGGCCGCAGCGACGCGCCGCGCGCGGCCGCGCCTGCCCTTTGCGATCGACGGCACCCTGGTCGGCTCGGTCGCCCTGGACCACATCGACGCGCTGCGCGCGTGGCCGCGGGTCTTCGCCTTCGATGGCGAGCGCGTCACCCTGTTGGCCGAGGACCGCGACGCGACCCTGGCGAGCATCAACGCCTCGTTGCGCGAGCAGGGCCTGATCGTCGCCTGGCGCGACGAGACCTATGCGATTCGGGCCCGGTCCGGCGCGCCGCCATTGGCCTTGATCGAACGTGCGGCGGCCCGTTTTTGGGGGACGCTGACCTTCGGCGCCCACGCCAACGGCTACGTCGCCGACGCAGCCGGTCGCCCGACGCACCTCTGGATCGCCCGCCGCTCGCCGGACAAGGCGACCGATCCGGGCAAGCTCGACAACCTCGTCGGCGGCGGCGTCCCGCACGGTCAGACACCGTTCGAGACCCTGGTGCGCGAAGGCTTCGAGGAGGCGGGACTCGATGCCACGCTGATGCGCAGCGCCCTGCCCGGCCGGGTGATCGAAGTGGCCTGCGACATCGCCGAAGGCTTCATGCACGAGCTGTTGCATGCCTTCGACCTGCGCCTGCCACCCGGCCTGACGCCGGTGAACCAGGACGGCGAAGTCGCCGAACTGAACTGCCTGCCGGCGCAGGAAGCCCTCGAACTGGCCGCCGGCGAAGCGATGACTGTCGACGCAGCGCTGGTGACGCTCGACTTCGCGCTGCGGCACCGCCTGCTCGCAGCCGACCAAGTCGCCCGCCTGACCCGTCTGATGCCCTACGCTTAGCAGGGTCGGCACCTTGTGCGCCACGCGCACACCGATTGGGCCGGTGGCTGCAAAGCTGTTTGATGGAATAGACCCGGGCGCTGCCGGGTAAACCCACTTGCCCCCTCCAACGCCGCTGTCGATAGTTCATGTTGGCCGGGGCGCTCGGCGTTGTTGTCGTGCGCGTCCCCGATCTCACCTCGGTTCCGTACCGCATCAGGAGACAAATGACATGAGTGACAAGACCCCCGCACAGCGCCGCCGATTCCTGAAGTCCGCCGCCACCGCCGCAGTCGCCACCGGGGCCATGGCCGCCCCGGCCATCAGCCGCGCCCAGGCAGTAACCAGCCTGCGCTTTCAGAGCACCTGGCCCTCCAAGGACATCTTCCACGAGTACGCGCTCGACTTCGCCAAGAAGATCAACGACATGACCGGCGGCGAACTCAAGATCGAAGTGCTGCCGGCCGGCTCGGTCGTCCCCGCATTCGGCTTGTTCGAAGCGGTGTCCAAGGGCACGCTGGACGGCGGCCATGGCATCCTGGGCTACCACTACGGCAAGCAGAACGCGCTCGCGCTGTGGAATTCCGGTCCGATGTTCGGCATGGACGCCCACATGCTGCTCGCCTGGCACAAGTACGGCGGCGGCTCGCAACTGCTGCAAAAGCTCTACGCCTCAATCGGCGGCAACGTCCAGTCCTACCTGTGCGGCCCGATGACGACGCAGCCGCTGGGTTGGTTCAAGAAGCCGATCACCAAGCCGGAGGATTTCAAGGGCCTGAAGTTCCGCACCAACGGCCTGGCGATCGACCTGTTCACC
>DATDES010000069.1:0-5869 GCA_036522975.1 Burkholderiaceae bacterium
TGCCGATGCGCGCTTCGGCACCAACCCCTTCTGCGCCGGCGTGCCCTTCAGCGGCCGCGACCCGGTGATCCTCGACTTCGCGACCAGCATCATCGCGCAGGGCAAGACGCGCGTGGCGATGAACAAGGGCGAGCTGGTGCCGCCCGACCACCTGATCGACGACCAGGGCCGGCCGACGCGCGAGCCGCGCTATACCGTGGTGCCGCCCTTCGGCGCGCTGCTCACCTTCGGCGCGCACAAGGGCTACGGCATGGCCCTGATGGCCGAGTTGCTCGGCGGCGCACTGGCTTCGGGCATGACCCAGCGTGACCAGGACAGCGGCAAGCGCCGAATCCTCAATGGGATGTTCAGCGTGCTCGTCGACCCGGCCGTGCTCGGCGATCGTGTGGCCTTCGAGCAGGAGGCACTGGCCTTCATTGACTGGGTCAAGGACTCGCCGCCGCGCGAAGGTGTCAGTGAAGTGCTGATTGCCGGCGAGCCCGAACGTGCCAGGCGCAAGCAGCGCACGGCCGAGGGCCTGTCGGTGGATGCCGCGACCTGGCAAGAGATTCTGGACGCTTCAGTGAAGCTGGGGCTCGAACCGGGCGTGGTGAACCGAGCCGCTGGCCTGGCCTGAGGCGAAAAACTTCCTTGCAATTCGACACCTGACCGACACCCCTGTGTCACGTCACCGGGCTAGGCTTTGCCCATGTCTACTGATCGCAAGGACTTGAGATGGCAGCGCTCAACGCCGACCTGCAGGCCCGCCCCTTGACGTCCCCGACGTCCTCAGCGCCCGAGCTGGCTCCCCTCGTGGCCGACCTGTATGCCAAGGTTGCTCCGCGTCAGCGGGTGCGCTTGCTCAACGGGCTGTTGCGCCCCGTGGGGCCGCTGGCCCTGGTCGCGATCGGTGCAGGCGCCTTCGCCAGCCTGCTGCCCGCGACACGCTGGCACGTCGCCAATGCGTCGCTCGACGATGCGATGCGCGTGAGCGCCGCCCAGGTGCTCGAGCTGGCACGTTATGTTGAGCAGAAGAGTCCCGAGGCCTTGCTGCAGTTGCCCGACCTGCTGTCCGACAGCCCGCTGTGGGTCAGTTCACTTGGGGGTGCGTTGCTGCTACTGGCGCTGCGGGCTTGGCAGCGGCGCCATGCGGACGGTCAGTCGTCGAGCAAGTCGCCCTTGTAGAAACTCCAGGCCCTGCCATCGTGCAGGTAGAAATGGCCGTCGGCGCAGTCCTCCTTGCCCGGGAAGAACTCGCGGTAGGCTTTGGGTACCAGACGTTCGAGTTGTGCGTCGGAGAGCGCTTCGAATTCCTCGGGCGTGATCGCCCGGCCGACGCGCAGCTTGCGTTGTTCCATCAGGCCGATGCTAACGTTGCCGCATGGACACCATTCGAGCCCTGGTCTTCGATGTCTTCGGCACCCTGGTCGACTGGCGCAGCGGCGTGGCGCGCGACGTGGGGGCCGCCTTCGGTACGGCGGTCGATGGCGAGGCTTTCGCCGATGCCTGGCGTGACGAGTACCAGCCCGCGATGGACGAGGTGCGCAGCGGTCGCTTCCCGTTTTCCAAACTCGACTCGCTGCACCGGCGCAACCTCGACCGTGTGCTGCTGCGTTTCGGCCTGCCCGCCGACGAGGCGACGCGCGCGCAACTGAACCTGGCTTGGCACCGCCTCGACGCCTGGCCCGACGTGACGCCGGCCTTGCAGCGTTTGCGCCGGCGTTTCCTGCTCGCCCCTTGCTCCAACGGCAACATCTCGCTGATGGCCGATCTGGCGCGGCGAAACGGCTGGCACTGGGACGCGATCCTCGGTGCCGAGATCGCGCGCGACTACAAGCCCAAGCCCGAGGTCTATCGCGCGGCGTGCGATGCGTTCGATTGCGCGCCGCACGAGGTGCTGATGGTCGCCGCGCATTCGTCGGATCTCGAAGCCGCCGCGCAGGCCGGCTTGTGCACCGCCTTCGTTGCCCGGCCCGACGAGCACGGCCCGGGCCGGGGCGAACGGTTGCCGCGGGGGCGCGTCGATCTTGCCGCTGCCGATCTGGGTGCCTTGGCCGATCGCCTGCTCGATGGCCACTGATTGCCGGCCCTTGCCCCCGGCCCTCAGCGCCGGGTTGAAGCGCGGGCGGCTTTTACTCAGGCTTGATGCCGGCCGTCTTGATCACGCGCGTCCACAGATCGATCTCGCTCTGCACGAACTTGGTGTACGCGGCGGCGCCAGGTGCCGGCACGACGAAGCCGACCGACTCGAGGCGCTGCTTGATCTCGGGCGAGGTCATGATCTTCCTCAGCGTCGCCTCGAGCTTGTCGACAATCGGCTGCGGGGTGCCCTTGATGGCCGATAGACCCGACCAGGACAGCGCCTGGAAGCCCGGGATGCCGCTCTCGGCGATCGTCGGCGTGTCGGGGTAGAGCGGGTTGCGCTGCAGGCTGGATACCGCCAGGGCGCGCAGCTTGCCGGCCTTGATGTGCGGCAAGGCCACGTCCTGGTTGATGAACATCAGCGGGATCTGGCCGCCCAGCAGGTCCTGCATCATCGGCCCGCCGCCGCGGTACGGGATGCCGACCATGAACAGGCCCTTGCAATCCTTGGCGCCGGGCGCGCACTTGCTGCCCTCGAGCTTGAGCAACTCCATCGCCATGTGGCCCGAGGCCGCATGGGTGAAGCCGTAGTTCAGCTTGCCCGGGTTGGCGCGCACGTAGTCGACCAGTTCCTTGAAGGTCTTGAACGGTGTGCTCGGGTGCACCACCAGCACGTTCGGGCCCGAGTGCACCTGCGCCAGATGGACGAAGTCGCGCATGCTGTCGTAGCCGAGCTTCGGGTCCAGGCCGTGCGCGACGGCGTTCTGGCCGACGCCGGTCTGCACGATGGTGTAGCCGTCGGCAGGCATCTTGGCCGCGCGCAGCGTGCCGATGGTGCCGCCCGCGCCGCCGATGTTCTCGACGATGAACTGCTGGCCGAGCTCCTTGGACAGGGCTTCGCCGACCATGCGCGCCATCACGTCGCTGGTGCCGCCGGCCGGGAAAGGGCTGATCAGCTTGACGGGCTTGGTCGGCCAGGCGTCCTGCGCCAGGGCCGGTCCGGCCAGGAGTGCCAGTGCGGCGGCGGCGCCAACGAAGCTGCGACGGATCATCATGAGGTTCGTCTCCTATTTTGGAATGTTGGAACGGGGTCAACAGCCGAAGTGGACCACAACCCGACCGCGATCCGCCGAGCCGAACACTAGGCCGCCACGGTCTGGCGCACCGCGCGCTCCCAGTTCGCCATCAGTCCTGCCGCGCGTTCGCGCGCCATCGTCGGCAGGAAACGACGCTCGACCTGCCACTGCGCCGCCAATTCGTCGAGGTCGTCGTACAGGCCGACGGTCAGCCCGGCGAGGTAGGCGGCGCCCAGGGCGGTGGTTTCGACGACTTTCGGCCGCACCACGGGAATGCCGAGCAGGTCGGCCTGGAACTGCATCAGCAAGTCGTTCACGCTGGCGCCGCCGTCGACGCGCAGTTCAGCCACCGGTGCGCCGCCCGCCGCGACGGCATCGCGGCTCATGGCTGTGAGCAGGGCCGCGCTCTGGAAGGCGATGCTCTCCAGCGCGGCGCGCGCGATGTGCGCCACCGTGCTGCCGCGCGACAGGCCGACGATGGCGCCGCGTGCGTCGGCCTGCCAGTACGGCGCGCCGAGGCCGGTGAAGGCTGGCACGAAGACCACGCCACCCGCGTCGGGCACCGATGCGGCCAACGCCTGGACCTCGCCCGAACCCTTGATCACGTTCAGGCCGTCGCGCAGCCACTGCACGACGGCGCCGCCGACGAAGACGCTGCCTTCGAGCGCGTACTCAGGGGTCGAGGTCGGCTGCGCGGCGGCGGTCGTGATCAGGCCGTTGGCGCTGGTCTCGAATCGTCCGCCGCTGTGCATCAGCATGAAGCAGCCGGTGCCGTAGGTGTTCTTCGCCAGGCCGGGCCGGAAGCAGGCCTGGCCGAACAGCGCGCTCTGCTGGTCGCCGGCGATACCGGCGATCGGGATCGGCGCGCCGAACAGCGCCGGGTCGGTCTCGCCGAACAGGTGGCTCGATGGGAAGACCTGTGGCAGCAGGCTGTCGGGCACGTGCAGGACTTTCAACAGCTCGTGGTCCCAAACGTTGTGGCGGATGTCGAACAGCATCGTGCGCGAGGCGTTGCTCACGTCGGTGGCGTGCACCCTGCCGCCGGAGAGCTTCCACAGCAGCCAGCTGTCGATGGTGCCGAAGGCCAGTTCGCCCTGTGCGGCGGCGATGTGCGCGCCCGGCACATGGTCGAGCAGCCAACGGATCTTGGTGGCGGAGAAATAGGGATCGATCACCAGGCCGGTGCTGCGCCGCACCACGTCGCCCAACCCCAACTGGCGTAGCTGCAGGCACAGTGGCTCGGTGCGACGGTCCTGCCAGACGATGGCGTTGGCGATCGGCTGTCCGGTGCGCCGGTTCCACAGCACGGTGGTCTCGCGCTGGTTGGTGATGCCGATCGCGGCGATGTCGCTGGCGTTCAGTTGGGCCTTGAACAGGGCTTCGAGCGCGACCGCCTGCTGCGTGGCCCAGATCTCGTTCGCGTCGTGCTCGACCCAGCCGGGCTGCGGGAAGATCTGCCGGAACTCGCGCTGCGCCATGGCCACGACGCGCCCGTCGCGATGGAACACGATCGCCCTCGAACTCGAGGTGCCCTGGTCGAGGGCGAGGAGGTGGTCTTTGGACGGCATAGCGTGGGCCGGGAGGCGGATGGGGCTGCACTGGATTGTGTGGCCGCTGACATCACTCGGTACAGAGGGTCGTACCGCCGTACATTACGCGACCGAATCCCCGTACTCCCCAAACCCCCGCGCCGGCGCTCGAAGTGCCGGCCACGGAGCAGGCATGGACTTGAGACTCGAGCGCGTCGAACAGAAGGTGGGTCCACTGACCCACCTCTATCCACTCGACCTGACGCTCGTGCCACGTGCGGTGACCGTATTGCTCGGCGCGACCCAGGCCGGCAAGACCACGCTGATGCGCGTGATGGCCGGGCTGGACAAGCCGAGCGCCGGTCGGGTCCATGTCGACGGCCGCGACGTGACCGGCACGCCGGTGCGCTCGCGCAATGTGGCAATGGTCTACCAGCAGTTCATCAACTACCCGTCGATGACGGTGGCCGACAACATTGCCTCGCCACTGAAGCTGCGCCGCGAGACGGGCGTCGACGCCCGCGTGCAGGCGCTCGCCGCCAAGCTGCACATCGAGCCCTTCCTGCAGCGCCTGCCGGCCGAGCTCTCGGGTGGCCAGCAACAGCGCGTCGCGCTGGCGCGCGCGCTGGCCAAGAACGCGCCGTTGATGCTGCTCGACGAGCCGCTGGTGAACCTCGACTACAAACTGCGCGAGGAACTGCGCGAAGAGCTGACGCAACTGTTCGCCGCTGGTGACTCGACCGTCGTCTATGCCACCACCGAGCCGACCGAGGCCCTGCTGCTCGGCGGGTTCACCGCGGTGCTCGACGCGGGCGAGGTGCTGCAATACGGGCCGACCGCAGAAGTATTTCGCCGGCCGCGCTCGATCCGGGTCGCGCGCGCCTTCAGCGACCCGCCGATGAACCTGGTGGCCGGAACAGCAGTGCCGGGCGGCATCCTGCTCACCGGCGGCGTGAAGGTCGACCTTGCGCTGCCGCCGGTGGCCAGCGCCGCCTTGACCTTGGGTGTGCGGGCCGGCGCATTGCACGTGCATGGCCGCGACGGCGACCTCGCGCTGGCCGGCAGCGTCGAGCTGGCCGAGATCTCCGGCTCCGACACCTTCGTCCACGTCGATACGGCGGTCGGTGAGCTGGTGGCACAACTCACTGGCGTGCATCAGTTCGAACTGGGCGCCGCCCTCACGCTGTGCCTGAGCCCTGCGCA
>DATDES010000070.1:0-4087 GCA_036522975.1 Burkholderiaceae bacterium
CGACTTCCTCGGCGATGATCAGCAGCGGCTTGCCCGCCTTGGCGACCTGCTCCAGCAGCGGCAGCAGCTCGCGAATCGACGAGATTTTCTTGTCGTACAGCAGGATGTACGGGTCCTCGAGCGCGCTCATCTGCTTCTCGGGGCTGTTGATGAAGTACGGCGACAGGTAGCCGCGGTCGAACTGCATGCCCTCGACGAGGTCGAGCTCGTTCTCGAGCGACTTGCCGTCCTCGACGGTGATCACGCCTTCCTTGCCGACCTTGTCCATCGCGTCGGCGATGATCTTGCCGATCGACTCGTCGCTGTTGGCCGAGATCGAGCCGACCTGGGCGATTTCCTTGCTGGTCGTGGTGGCCTTCGAAGCCTTCTTCAGCTCGGCGACCAGGGCGGTGACCGCCTTGTCGATGCCGCGCTTCAGGTCCATCGGGTTCATGCCGGCGGCCACGTACTTCATGCCTTCGCGAACGATGGCCTGGGCCAGCACGGTCGCGGTGGTGGTGCCGTCACCGGCGTTGTCGCTGGTCTTGGAAGCGACTTCCTTGACCATCTGCGCGCCCATGTTCTGGAGCTTGTCCTTCAGTTCGATTTCCTTGGCGACCGAAACACCGTCCTTGGTGACGGTTGGGGCACCGAACGAGCGCTCAAGCACCACGTTGCGGCCCTTCGGGCCCAGGGTCACCTTGACCGCGTTGGCCAGGATGTTCACGCCTTCGACCATGCGGGCACGAGCCTCGCCGCCGAAGACCACGTCTTTTGCTGCCATGTCTTTATCTCCGAATTCTGGGTAGGGGACTGGTTACTTCTCGACGACCGCGAACAGGTCGTCTTCCTTCATCACCAACAGTTCGTCACCGTCGACCTTGACTGTCTGGCCGCTGTACTTGCCGAACAGCACGCGGTCACCGACCTTGATGTTCAAGGCGACGAAGTCACCGGTCTTCTCGTTGCGCTTGCCAGGGCCCACCGCCAGCACTTCGCCCTGGTCGGGCTTTTCGGCGGCGTTGTCGGGGATCACGATGCCCGAGGCGGTCTTGGTTTCTTGCTCGAGGCGCTTGACGATCACGCGATCGTGCAACGGACGAAGTTTCATGCTTGCATCTCCAGTGGGTCTCAAAATGAGATTCGGGAAGGTATACATCAGAAGTGTGTACACATTCACATCGGATGGCCTGAGCCTAACCCGGGCCGTTAGCACTCGCCGATGGCGAGTGCTAGCAAGCGGATTATAGAGGCCCCTGCCGGCGTTTCAAGACCCCTTGCCCAATTCAGTGGCGGGGCTCGCCGTGCCCACGTTCCACCTCGTCGTCCGACGAAGGCAGCGCCGCCACACGAAAGTCCTCGTTGGCCCAAGCGCCTAGGTCCACACCGGCACAGCGCGCACTGCAGAAGGGGCGCCAGCGATTGCTGGCCGCGAAGAGGCTCGGCTCGCCACAGGAGGGACACGGCACCCGCCGGGCGCCCGACACCGGTGTGCTCATGAGCACAAGGTCAACTCGAATGCCTGATCGTGTGTGATCGGGCGCATCCGGCCTTCGGCGTCCGCACTCATCAGGCGAATGGACACCATCAGGCGGTGACCCGAAATCTCCGGCACGAGACCGAGTCCGTCGTCGAGGCGCATCCTCAGCAGGTAATAGGTCTTGCCCGTGGGCAGGCTCTGCTGGAACTGGCCATCCTGGGCCACGACGCGTTGGGGCACGCCCGCCTCTCGCAGCAGGCCAAGCAGCACATTCAATGCCTCTGCCAGCGGTGTCAAGGTGGCGATCCATTGCATCAGGTCGCCACGCCGACGCGATGCGTCGTGCTGCTGCCACGCGTAATAGGCCGGCAGGTCGAACTCGCAGGTCCCGCCAGGAATATTGATGCGGCTGCGGATGCCCATCAGGAATTCGCTGCCGCTCAAAGCGGCGCCAGCCTTGCCCGGCAAGGAATTGAGGCCGCCGAAGGCGTGTTCGATCTTGGCCAGCACCGCATCAAGCGCGGCTTCCGAAATGGCCGGGTTGCCACGGTAGGCCTGGAACTGGCTGCGGTGGCGTTCGAGGTCCTTGAGCAGGTCGCTCTTCAGGTCGGCGCGCGAGGCGACATCGACGATCTCGAAAATCGTGGTCAGCGCGAAGTGATGATCGAGCGGCGCATCGCGTGGCATCAACTGCCCCAGCCGATCGAACAGGTGTTCGAGCCGCAGCATGGTGCGGATGCTCTCGTTGAACGGGTACTCGTAGCGGACCAAGGCGGGCTTTCGCGGCGCAGGTGCAGGCGCCGGCCCGGTCATTGTTCCACAGGGTCTTGTGGCATTACCTGCCAGAGCCGCCAGACGGCATCGACGGCTGCGTCTAGGGCGTCCAGGTCGATGCCGTCATTGAAGATCACGGCATCAGCGATCGCACGGCGCGCGGAGCGCGCGGCCTGGTTCGCGATCACGCGCTCGGCGGCATCGCGTGTCCAGCCGCCCCGCAGGACGACACGTGCGACCTGGGTTTCATGCGTGCAGTCGATCACCAGCACTCGGGCAACGCGCCTGCGCCAATGGGGCGACTCGGCGAGCAGGGGCACATCGAACACGACGACATCGCTGGTGACAGTCTCCGCTTCTGCTCGTGCCTCGGCGCCGATCAGTGGATGGAGCACGGCTTCGAGGCGACGTCTGGCGCCGGGATCGGCAAACACGAGTGCCCTCATCCACTCGCGATCGAGCGCGCCGTCGGGGCCGGCGATCGCGTCGCCGAAGGTCAGTCGCAGGGCTGGCATCGCCGACCCATCGGCGCCGGTGAGGCGGCGCGCAATCGCGTCGGTGTCGACAATGAAGGCGCCGCGCCGCGCCAGCATTGCAGCCACGGTGCTCTTGCCGCTCCCGATGCCGCCGGTCAGGCCGATGCGCAGCGGCATCACGAGCTCAGGCCCAGCCGATCCAGTCGAGGACCGCGGGTGCGCCGGCGAACATGACGACCAAACCGGCGCCGGCCAGGAACGGCCCGAACGGCACGTAGCGGCCTTCGCGCAAGGTGGCGGCGACCTTCATGCCGATACCGACCACAGCACCGATGACGGACGCCAGCAAGAGCATCGGCACGATCATCTGCCAGCCGAGCCACGCGCCCAATGCGGCCAGCAGCTTGAAATCGCCGAAGCCCATGCCTTCCTTGCCGGTCGTGAGCTTGAATAGCCAATACACCGACCACAGCGACAGATAGCCGGCGATGCTGCCCCACAACGCAGCAGATAGCGGAATGGTCCAGCCGAACGCAGCAGCGATCAGCCCAGCCCACAGCAGCGGCAGCGTCAATGCATCTGGGAGCACCGTGGTGTCCCAGTCGATCAATGCCAATGCCAACAGCGCGGCCGCAAATCCACACCACAAGAGCGTTGCCGGCTGAGCGCCAAAACGCCAGGCAATGGCCGCAAACATCAGCGCGGTGGCCAGTTCGACCAGAGGGTAGCGCGTCGAGATGCGTACGCCGCAAGCCGAGCAGCGGCCCATCAATCTGATCCAGCCGACCACCGGCAGGTTCTCGTGCCACGCAAGCTGGTGGCCGCAGGCCGGGCAACGCGAGCGCGGCTGGGCGATCGTCAGCGGGGGCAGTGCCGCCACGGCCTGCCCCAGGCTGCTTGCCGTGCGCTCGTGTTCGGCCGCCGGCCTCGCCTTCGCATCCTTGCCACCGAACACGCGGCTCCAAGAGTCGGCATCGGCCAGCTGGTGCGCGACATCGGCCCACCACTGCCGCTCGAGCATCAGGGGCAGGCGGTGGACGACGACGTTGAGGAAGCTGCCGACGCAAAGGCCGAGGATGGCCAAGGCGACGGGCGAAAGAACCAGATCCAGCGGCAGAAGCAAGTCCTCGTTCACCAGCAGCAGGGCGGCGTCAGACCACCGCACCGAGCTTGAAGATGGGCAAGTACATCGATACCACGATGCCGCCGATTAACACGCCCAGGATGACGATGATGAAGGGCTCCATCAGGCTCGACAGGCCTTTGACCATCTCGTCGACCTCGCCCTCGTAGAACTCGGCCGCCTTGCCCAGCATGTGGTCGAGCGAGCCCGATTCTTCGCCGATCGACGCCATCTGCAGCACCATGGTCGGGAACA
>DATDES010000071.1:0-8288 GCA_036522975.1 Burkholderiaceae bacterium
CGCCGAGTTCACGTCGCGGGTATTGCCGCGGCTGCAGCGCGTCCTCTTCGACGATGGCGACGCGCTCGCTGTCGGCGACTGGCTGCTGGCCGAGTGCGACCGGCACGGCGACTGGTGGGCGCACACGCGTATCGCGCCGCAGACCCAACTGGCGCGGCGTGACATGCACGGCATGCCACAGGTGTTTGCCAGCAACGTCGACACGGCGCTGCTGGTGATGGGCCTGGACCTCGACTTCAGCCCGCGGCGGCTCGAACGTTACCTGGCGCTGGTGCAGGGCAGCGGGGTCGAGCCGGTGGTGGTATTGAGCAAGGCCGACCTGTGCGCTGGCGAGATCGAGCAACGCCTCGATACCCTGCGGGCGCGCCTGCCGGCCGGGCTGAACATCGTCGCGCTCAATGCGCTCGACGCGGCGGCCGTGGCGCAGCTCGCACCCTGGCTGGAAGCCGGCCAGACCCTGGTGATGCTTGGCTCGAGCGGCGCCGGCAAGTCGACACTGACCAACACCCTGCTCGGCGCCGCGGTGCAGGACACCGGCGGTGTGCGTCAGGGAGACGGCCGCGGTCGCCATACGACGACCGTGCGCTCCCTGCACCTGTTGCCGGGCGGCGCCTGTGTCATCGACACGCCAGGCGTGCGCACGTTGAGGCCCGCGACCGATGTGGCCGGGGCCGGCTTCGACGACGTGATGAGTTTGGCGAGCGCGTGCCGCTTTCGAGATTGCCGGCACAGCGGCGAGCCGGGCTGCGCGGTGCGCGAGGCGGTGTTGCCCGACCGGCTGGCCAACTTCCACAAGCTCGAGCGCGAACTCAGGCGCGACACCATGACCGCGCTGGAACGGCGCGAACAGCTCAATCTGTGGAAGGCGCGCGGCCGGGCGGCGCGGGCGCGCGTTCGCGAGAAGCAGAGGGCCTAGGCTTCAGCGAGCAGTTCGTCGATCAACCGGTGCAGCGCGGGGAAATCGGGCGCGCCGACGAAGCGCTTGGCGATGTTGCCTTGCTTGTCGATCAAGAAGGTGGTCGGAGTGAGCTGGATGTCGCCAAAGCGCTGGGCGATCTCGCCGGTGTTGTCGATGGCCACGCCGAAAGGCAGCTGGCGCGACTCGGCGAAACGTGCCACGTAGGCAGGTGGGTCGTAGCGCATCGCCACCGCGACCGTGTCGTAGCCACGGGCCTTGAACTTGTTGTAGGTTGCAATGAGCTGCGGCATTTCGGCGACACAGGCCGTGCAGCTGGTGGCCCAGAAGTTGACCAGGAACACCTTGCCGCGCAGGGCTTCGGTGCTGCCTTTGCGGCCGTCCAACAGGGTGTAGGACACCGCGGGCACGGTCTCCTCCTGGGCAACCGAACGCCACACCAGCGCACCCGCTGTCAGCGCCAGCAGAGCGATCAGGGCGACGACCAGGGGGCGGGCCAACTTCATCAAGGGACTCATGTCATGCAACGACCAGAGTCTACGGCCAGGCTGATTGGACCGCGGCGCGCAGGGCCGTTGCGGTCAGACCACGCCGCGCGAGCGCAGGCGCGTGCGCTCGGCCTCGTCGAGCCCGAGCCCGATCAAGATCTCGTCGGTGTGCTGGCCGAGTAGCGGGGGCGCATGGCGCAGTTGCACGGGTGTGGCGGACAACTTCATCGGGCTGGCTACCAGGCGCAGGGAGTCGGTCAGGGGGTGCGGTACCGGCACCGTCATTTCGCGCGCCTGCACCTGGGGGTCGGCAAACACCTCGGCCAGGTCGTTGACCGCGCCGCACGGGACTTTCGCCGCTTCGAGCGCGTCGAGCCACTGCTGCTTGCCGCGTGTGCGCATCAGCGCGGCCAGCAGCGGTACCAGGAGGTCGCGATGGCGCACACGATCGGCATTCCGTACGAAACGGGCATCGAGCGCCAGTTCCGGCCGTCCCGCAAGCTCGCAGAAGCGGGCGAACTGACCGTCGTTGCCGACCGCCAGGATCAGGTAGCCGTCGGCGGCTTCGAACACCTGGTAAGGCACGATGTTCTGGTGCGCGTTGCCGGCGCGCTGCGGTGCCACGCCGGTGACGAGGAAGTTGGCCCCAAGGTTGGCGAGCATCGCGACCTGGGTGTCGAGCAAGGCCATGTCGATGTGCTGCCCCTGGCCGGTGGCATCTCGGTGACGCAGCGCCGCCTGGATCGCGATCGTGGCGTACAGGCCGGTGAACAGATCAGCGACGGCGACCCCGACCTTTTGCGGGCCCCCGCCGGGACGGTCGTCGCGTTCGCCGGTGACGCTCATCAGACCGCCCAGGCCCTGCACGGCGTAGTCGTAGCCGGCGCGATCGCGGTACGGCCCGGTCTGGCCGAAGCCAGTGATCGAGCAGTACACCAAGCGCGGCTGCACCGCCAGCAGGGACTGCGCGTCGAGGCCGTGGCGCGCCATGTCGCCGACCTTGAAGTTTTCGACCAGCACGTCGCACTGCGCAGCCAGGCGACGAATCAGCGCCTGGCCGTCCGGTTGCGCCAGATCGACGGTGATCGAGCGCTTGTTGCGATTGCAGCCGAGGTAGTAGCCTGCCTCCGCCGTGTCCCGACCGGCCCGGTCCTTCAGGAACGGTGGCCCCCAGCCGCGCGTATCGTCGCCGCCGGGATGGTCATCGCCGGGCGGACGCTCGACCTTAATGACATCGGCGCCCAAATCGGCCAGGGTCTGCGTGCACCAAGGGCCGGCGAGCACGCGCGACAGGTCAAGCACGCGGATGCCCGCAAGCGCGGCAGGGGGTGAGGACGGGGTGGCGAGCATGCGTCGATCGTAAGCGGCGGGGCGGCGCCGTCGGTCCCGAGCAGGCCCGGATAATCGCGTCAATGAAGCCGCTTGCGCTCATCGGGGTCATGGCGCTGGCGTGCGCGACGATGGCCTGCACGCCCACCCTCGACTGGCGCGACGTGCGGCCCGTCGGGGCCGGGCTGCTGGCCTTGTTTCCGTGCAAGCCGGCCGTCGAGGCGCGCCGCCTCGCGCTGGCGGGCGTTGCCGTCGAGATGACGCTCTACGCCTGCACCGCCGGCGGCAGCACCTTCGCGGTGGGCTTTGCCGACGTCGGCGAGCCGCAGCGGGTCGACCCTGCACTCGCACAACTCTGGGCCGCCGCACCGCGCAACATCGGGTCGAGTGGGTCGCACGCCATTGCGCCTCTCAAGGTCGAAGGCATGACGCCCCAGCCGCAGGCCGGGCGCCAGGCGTTCGCCGGCAGGCTCGGCGATGGTCAGCCCGTTGAGGAGCAGGCCGCCGTGTTCGCGCGAGGCACAAGGGTCTTTCAGGCCACGATGGTGGGTCCCAAGCTCGACGTCGAAGCCGTGGAGACATTCTTCGGATCCTTGCGCCTCTCCGAATGAGCGCGCAGGTGTCGGCCGTGTCATCGAAAGTCTTGCCGGTGCGGGCGGCCATGGTGATGTTTGCGGCCTTCGCCTTTGCCTACTTCTTCTCCGCCCTGTTGCGCGCGGTGACGGCCACGTTGGCCCCCGCGTTCAGCGCCGAACTGGGCCTGTCGGCGGGAGACCTCGGCTTGCTTGCGGGGGCCTACTTCCTCGGCTTCTCGCTGATGCAGTTGCCGCTGGGCCGCGCTCTCGACCGCTGGGGGCCGCGCCGTGTACTGTTGGTGTTCCTGAGTGTGGCCGTCGCGGCCTGCGCGGCCTTCGCGTTGGCAGGCAGTTTCGTGTCGCTGCTGGTCGCGCGGGCCTTGATCGGTGTGGGCGTATCAGCGTGCCTGATGGCCCCGTTGACGGCCTACCGAACGCATCTTGGTGCCGCTGCGCAGTTGCGCGCCAACTCATGGATGCTGATGACCGGATCGATGGGCATGCTGGCATCGACGCTGCCCGTGCAGTGGCTGTTGCCGATGATGGGCTGGCGCGGGCTGTTCTGGCTTGTGGCCACGCTCCTGGGCCTGGCCGCCCTGCTGATCGCCTGCGTGGTCCCCGCCGACGAGCCTGCGCACCGCAGCCCTGCCGGGGCCGACCTCAGCTACCGGACCATCTTCTGTCACCCCTATTTCGTTCGCCTGGCGCCGCTGGCCTTCTTCGTCTATGGCGGCTTGATCGCGGTGCAGTCACTGTGGGCCGGGCCTTGGTTGACCGACGTCGGTGGGTACGGTGCGCCGGATGCGGCGCGCGGCCTGTTCGCGATCAACTTGTCGATGCTGTTTGCCTTCTTTTCTTGGGGCGTGGCCATGCCGCACCTGACGCGCCGCGGGTGGAAGGTCAACCGACTCATCTCGTGGGGTGTGCCAGTTTCGATCCTGATGCTGTTCGGTGCCGTTGTGCTCGGCCCGAGGGCTGGCGTGGCCTGGTGGGCGGCATGGTGCGTTTCCTGCACCTTCGTCTCACTGAGCCAGCCGGCGGTTGCGCAGGCTTTTCCGGCGGTGGCCGCGGGTCGGGCACTGTCGGCTTTCAACCTGGTGATCTTTCTCGGCGTCTTCTGCGTGCAATGGGGCATCGGCCTCGCGATCGACGCACTGTTGTCGATGGGGTGGTCGCGTGTCACGGCGTTCAGGGCCGCGGTGGGCCTGCTTGCGCTGCCTTGCGCGGGCTCGTACGCATGGTTCCTTTGGCGTGAGGACGGTCGCGGCTCGCAAACCGGATAATCTTGGGCTTCTTCGCGAATCCAACATGCCCGGCCTGTTCATCATCGCCCACGCCCCCCTTGCATCGGCTCTGCGGGCGGTGGCCGAACATGTCTACCCGGACTGTGCGGGCGCCTTGTCCGTGCTCGACGTCCCAGCCGATATGCCGGTCGAGCAGGTGGAGGCCCAGGCTGCCGCGCTCCTTACCCGAATGAGTACTGCGGAAACCTTGATCCTGACCGATGTGTTCGGTGCCACCCCATGCAACGTGGCGCAACGACTGGCCGACGGGGTGCGAGTCAAGGTGGTTACCGGCGTCAACGTGCCGATGCTGTGGCGATCCCTGTGCTACGCCGGCGAGTCGCTGGACAGCGTCGTGACCCGCGCGCTCGCGGGTGCCACGCAGGGTGCGATGCAGGTCAGCGCGACGCGGCCACAGAATCAAGCCCGCAGCCCGTCAGACCCTGATGCAAAAGACGACCGTAACCATCAGCAATAAGCTCGGATTGCACGCCCGCGCATCAGCCAAGTTGACCAAGCTGGCCGGCGGCTTTGCGTGCGACGTTCACATGAGTCGCAACGGCCGACGGATCAACGCCAAGAGCATCATGGGTGTGATGATGCTTGCGGCCGGAATGGGCAGCGAAGTCGAGATTGAAACCGACGGGGCCGACGAGATCCAGGCCCTCGATGCCCTTGTCATGATGATCGGCGACCGCTTTGGCGAAGGCCAGTAGGCGCCGCCGGGCTATCGGTGAGGCGCTGCTACATTCGATCGAATGAGCATGTCCGGGTTGCGCCCGCCCGAAACACCCTGCGCTGCCGAGCGCCGTGCGGCGACTAGGGGGCGGCAATGAGCATTCAGGTTTTCGGTCTGGCGGTTTCACGCGGTGTCGCTATCGGGCGTGCGGTGCTGGTGGCCTCGGGCCGCGTCGACGTCGCGCACTACTTCGTGGCACCCGATCAGGTCGAGGCGGAGATCAAACGCCTCGGGGATGCGCGCGACGTGGTCGCGGCTGAGTTCGCCGCTTTGCAGCGCGACATGCCGGCAGACGCGCCGCCGGAACTGCCGGCCCTCATCGACGTGCACCTGATGCTCGTGCAAGACGAGTCGCTGACTGGCGCCGCAGGGCACTGGGTACGCGAGCGCCACTACAACGCCGAATGGGCCTTGTCGGCTCAACTAGAGGTGTTGGCGCGTCATTTCGACGAGATGGAAGACGAGTACCTGCGCGAGCGCAAGGCGGATCTCGAGCAGGTCACCGAGCGCGTCCTTGCGGCGTTGACGCGCAATGCAGGTGGCGCGCAAGGTAACCCCCGGCCGGGAGCGCGCGATTTTGGTGGCGAGGAGCCCTTGGTGCTGGTGGCCAGCGATATTGCACCAGCGGACATGCTTCGCTTTAAGCGCAGCGTCTTCGCCGGCTTCGTCACCGATGTTGGAGGCCGCACCTCGCACACGGCCATCGTGGCGCGCAGCATGGACATCCCGGCGGTCGTTGGTGCCCGCGAAGCCAGCCGACTGATTCGCCAAGACGACTGGATTGTGATCGATGGTGACGCTGGCGCTGTGATCGTCAACCCGCCACCGATCGTGCTCGAGGAGTACCGATTCCGGCAGCGCCAGATCGAACTTGAACGCGCGCGTCTGAACCGCCTGCGTCATACGCCGGCCGTGACACTCGACGGCGAGCCGGTCGAACTGGTTGCGAACATCGAATTGCCGGAGGATGCAGCTTCAGCCATCGAGGCGGGGGCCGTGGGTGTGGGTTTGTTTCGCACCGAGTTCCTGTTCATGAACCGCGGCCAGGACTTGCCCGGCGAAGACGAACAGTTCGAAGCCTATCGAGATGCCGTACTGGCGATGAACGGCCTGCCGGTGACGATTCGAACGGTCGACGTCGGCGCCGACAAACCGCTGGATCGATTGACTATCCACGAACTGCGTCACGAACACACGCTGAATCCTGCGCTCGGCTTGCGCGCCATTCGATGGAGTCTTTCGGAACCGTCCATGTTTCGTCAGCAACTGCGGGCCATCCTGCGTGCCAGCGCGTTCGGCAAGGTGAAGCTACTGCTGCCGATGGTGGCTCATTTGAGCGAAGCCCGCCTGACGCATGAAGCCTTGCAGCGGGCCAAGCAACAACTGCGCGATGCCGGGCGAGCGTTTAACGACGTCGAAGTCGGCGCAATGATCGAGATCCCGGCTGCGGCCCTGATGCTCGGGGCCTTGCTGCAGCAATTCGACTTCGTCTCGATTGGCACCAATGACCTGATCCAGTACACCTTGGCCATCGACCGCGCGGACGAGCAAGTTGCGCATCTGTACGACCCTTGGCATCCTGCGGTGATCAGCCTCATTGCTTCGACGATCAGCCAGGCCAATGCGGCGGGCAAGGGGGTCAGCGTGTGCGGTGAGATGGCTGGCGACCCTGCATTTACCGCCATACTGTTGTCGATGGGTCTCCGCAACTTCTCCATGCATCCGCGGCAAATCGCAGCGGTCAAGCAAGTGGTGCTTCGGGCTGACACGCGCAAGTTGCGTGCGGCATTGCCGCAGGTCCTGGCAGCTGAGGACCCGCAGGCCGCTGCAGCGGTCGCGTTTGCGGTGGCGCGAGTGGCGGTAGCGGGCTGATCCATCGCAGCAGGTTAGAAGCGGTCATCCATCAATTCCATCCATTGGCGTACCGCGCCAAAAAATGCTGTTATAGTCATGGGCTTCGCTGTTCTGAACGCACTGACTGGCAACGGTCAAGCGACTCAGGTGGCGCAGGAAGAGGAAAGCCAAGTGCTTGACAGGGTTTTGCAAAACATCGCATAATCCCATCTCTTCGCTGAACGAAAGTCAGCAGCGCAAAACGGCGCAGTTCTTTAACAAAATACAGCCGATAAGCGTGGGCGTTTGAAGGCGAGTGCCAGAGTCGAAAGACTCAGGTCTCATGACCTTAAACGCTCATGGAAACTGAAGTGAAGTTCACTTCGATTCCTAAGAGCAAATTCAAGATCGAACTGAAGAGTTTGATCCTGGCTCAGATTGAACGCTGGCGGCATGCCTTACACATGCAAGTCGAACGGTAACGCGGGGCAACCTGGCGACGAGTGGCGAACGGGTGAGTAATGCATCGGAACGTGCCCAGTAGTGGGGGATAGCCCGGCGAAAGCCGGATTAATACCGCATACGACCTACGGGTGAAAGCGGGGGACTCGCAAGAGCCTCGCGCTATTGGAGCGGCCGATGTCAGATTAGCTAGTTGGTGGGGTAAAGGCCTACCAAGGCGACGATCTGTAGCTGGTCTGAGAGGACGACCAGCCACACTGGGACTGAGACACGGCCCAGACTCCTACGGGAGGCAGCAGTGGGGAATTTTGGACAATGGGCGCAAGCCTGATCCAGCCATGCCGCGTGCGGGAAGAAGGCCTTCGGGTTGTAAACCGCTTTTGTCAGGGAAGAAACGCTCTGGGCTAATACCCTGGGGTAATGACGGTACCTGAAGAATAAGCACCGGCTAACTACGTGCCAGCAGCCGCGGTAATACGTAGGGTGCAAGCGTTAATCGGAATTACTGGGCGTAAAGCGTGCGCAGGCGGTTATGCAAGACAGATGTGAAATCCCCGGGCTCAACCTGGGAACTGCATTTGTGACTGCATAGCTAGAGTACGGTAGAGGGGGATGGAATTCCGCGTGTAGCAGTGAAATGCGTAGATATGCGGAGGAACACCG
>DATDES010000072.1:0-2198 GCA_036522975.1 Burkholderiaceae bacterium
GAAGAAGGTGATGGAGGACTGGGACGAGGAGGTCCAGGGCAACTACCGCGGCACCGAGTACATCGGCAAGCTCGGCATCGAGCAGAACTACGAGAGCGAACTGCACGGTCGAACCGGCTTCGAGCAGGTCGAGACCAGCGCCGGCGGGCGCGCGGTGCGGCGCCTGGCCAACCGACCGGCGACCCCCGGCAACACGCTCAACCTGTCGATCGACATTCGCCTGCAGGCCCTGGTCGAGGAGCTGTTCGGCGAGCGGCGCGGCGCGCTGGTGGCGATCGACCCGCGCAACGGCGAGGTGCTGGCCTTTGTCAGCAAGCCGAACTTCGATCCGAACCTGTTCGTCGACGGCATCGACAGCGAGAGCTGGCGCGAGCTCAACGAGGACATCGACAAGCCGCTGCTCAACCGCGCGCTGCGCGGCACCTACCCACCGGGCTCGACCTACAAGCCGTTCATGGCGATGGCCGCGCTCAACAGCGGCAAGCGCGGACCCAACACCATCATCATCGACAACCTGACGTTCAACTTTGGCGGCCGCACCTTCGGCAGCCCGGAGACCGATCGCCCGGGTCCGAAGGACATGCGCGCCGCGATCGTCGGCTCGTCCAATGTGTACTTCTATTCGCTCGCCAACGAGATGGGCGTGGACCTGATCCACAACGAGCTCAAGCCCCTCGGGTTCGGCCGCAAGACCGAGATCGACCTGCAGGGCGAGGTGACGGGCGACCTGCCGTCCACCGAGTGGAAGCGCAAGCGCTTCTCCAAGCCCGAGCACCAGAAGTGGTACGCCGGCGAGACCATTTCACTGGGTATCGGGCAGGGCTACAACAACTTCACGATGCTCCAGATGGCCACGGCCACAGCCACGCTGGCCAGCGGCGGGCAACGCTTCAAGCCACGCCTGGCGCGCGAGATCGTCGATGTGGTCAGCGGTGACAAGCGCCTTATTGCCAACGCCGCGCTCGATCCGCTGGCCCTCAAGCCAGAGCAGGTGGCGGTGATCCGTGACGCGATGGGCGGCGTACCCAAGGAGGGCACCTCGCGCGCGGCCTTCATGGGCGCGGCCTACGCCAGCGGCGGCAAGACGGGCACGGCGCAGGCGATCGGCCTGAAGGCAGGCGAGAAGTACAGTCAGATCAAGGCCGACGAACGCAAGCGCGATCACTCGCTGTACGTGGCCTTCGCCCCGCTCGACGCGCCAACCGTGGCACTGGCGGTGATCGTCGAGAATGCCGGCTTCGGTTCGACCTCGGCCGCACCGATCGCGCGCCGTGTCTTCGATTACCTTCTGTTGGGTCAATACCCGAACGAACAGGACATCGCGCTGACCCGTGAAGGCAAGACGACGGCACCGGTCGGCGCCCCGCGGCGCGCCGCCGATGTGGCCCTGCCCGGACACGCCGACGCCCCGGCGCCAGCCGCATCGCAGGCTCTGGCGGTGGCCGCTAGATGAGCGTGATCTTCGAGCAGCCGACGCTGTGGCAGCGTGTGCGGCCGGTGCTGTTCGGCTTTGACGCCACCCTGACATTCGCCGTCGGCGTGCTGGCCGCCTTCGGCCTGGTCACGATGTATTCGGCAGGTTTCGACCATGGCACGCGCTTCGCCGATCACGGCCGCAACATGCTGATCGCGGTCGGGCTGCTGTTCCTGGTGTCGCAGGTGCCGCCGCAACGGCTGATGTCGTTGGCGGTGCCGCTGTACACGGTGGGCGTGGCCCTGCTCGTGGCCACTGCCCTCTTCGGCATCAGCAAGAAGGGCGCAACACGCTGGCTCAATGTCGGCATCGTGATCCAGCCGAGCGAACTGATGAAGCTGGCCATGCCGCTGATGCTGGCCTGGTGGTTCCAGAAGTGCGAGGGCCGGCTGTCGCTGGCGGCCTGGGTCGTCGCCATCCTCGTGCTGATGGTGCCGGTGGGCCTGGTGGTCAAGCAGCCCGACCTCGGCACGGCGATCCTGATCCTCTCGGCCGGCGTCTACGTCTTGTTCTTCGCCGGCCTGTCGTGGAAACTGATCGTGCCGTTGCTGGTGTTGGCCGCCGTCGGCGTCGTGGCGGTGATCGTCTCGGAGCCGACGATCTGCCAGTCCGGCGTCAAGTGGCCGCTGCTCAAGGATTACCAGCAACATCGCGTCTGCACCCTGCTCGACCCGAGCAAGGATCCGCTCGGCAAGGGCTTCCACATCATCCAGGGCATGATTGC
>DATDES010000073.1:0-15461 GCA_036522975.1 Burkholderiaceae bacterium
CCGGGCGGATGTCCGGCCTCGGCGCCGGCCAGGTCGAAGGCGATCACGCCTCGGCCCTGGTAGCGCAGGGCCAGGCGCGCCGCGCGCAGGCTCTCGCTTTCGGGCAGGTGGCGCATTGTGCAGAAGATCAGGCCGCAGGGTAGAGCGCTGCGGGCCAGGCCGGCCAGCAGGGCTTCGACGACCGCCTCGCCGCCCAGACCATGGGCCTCGAACAGCAGCGGGGCGATGCGGAACTCGGCCAGCACGCAACCATCGGCGCGCGCGTCCTCGGCGGCCTCGAACGCCACCCGTTCCAGCGCCAAGGGGCTGGCCATCGCCGCCACGGTGAGGGCGAAGCCCTGCAAGTAATCGGTCAGGCCGCCGGCGTGGGCCCGGGCGTCGAACCAGTCGGCCAGGCCCGGCACATCGGCGGCGGGCGGTTGCAGGCCGCGAGCGTGCAGTAACTCGAACAGCGTGGAGACCCGCAGGCTGCCGTCGAGATGCTCGTGCAGCAGCACCTTGGGCATCGTGCGCGCAAGCGACTGCAGGTCGGGCATGCGCGCATCCTAGTGGAGCAGGGCAGTAGTGCAGGCACTGAGCCGCGCCTTGCACGGCTCTTGCTATCCTGCATGACCTCTTATCCGCGCCAGGAAGGATGCCCCCCGATGGACCTGACCAAACTCTCCGCTTCCCTGGTTGCTGCTTCAGCCTGCTCGCTGGCCGCGGCCCAGTCCCAGCCGGCCGTGATCTTCGACATGGGCGGCAAGTTCGACAAGTCCTTCAACGAAGCGGCCTACAACGGCGCCGAACAGTGGAAGAAGGAGACCAACAAGCCCTACCTCGAGTTCGAGATCGCCAACGCCGCGCAGCGCGAGCAGGCGATGCGCAAGATGGCCGAGCGCAACGCCAATCCCATCATCGGCGTCGGGTTCTCGCAGGGCACGAGCATGGAGAAGGTGGCCAAGGAGTTCCCGAAGCTCAAGTTCACGATCATCGATTTCGTCATCGACATGCCGAACGTCGAGTCCGTCGTCTTCAAGGAGCACGAAGGCAGCTTTCTCGTCGGCATGATGGCCGCGATGACCAGCAAGACCGGCAAGGTCGGCTTTGTCGGCGGGATGGACGTGCCGCTGATCCGCAAGTTCCAGTGCGGCTACGAGCAGGGCGTCAAGTACGCCAACCCGAAGGCCGAGGTCAGCGCCAACATGACCGGCACTACGCCGAGCGCGTGGAATGACCCGGCGCGCGGCGGTGAGCTGGCCAAGGCGCAGTTTGCCAAGGGCGTCGACGTGGTCTTCGCCGCGGCCGGCGGCACCGGCGTCGGGGTCTACCAGGCGGCCAAGGACGGGGGCAAGCTGGCCATTGGCGTCGATAGCAACCAGAATCACCTGCACCCCGGCACGATGCTGACCTCGATGGTCAAGCGCGTCGATGTCGCGGTCTACAACAGCTTCAAGCAACACAAGGCGGGCGTCACCTCGCTCGGCCTCAAGGAAGGCGGGGTCGACATTGCGATCGACCAGCACAACGCCAAGCTGGTAACGCCGGAGGTCAAGGCCAAGGTCGATGCGGCGAAGGCCGACATCATCAGCGGCAAGCTCAAGGTCGTTGACTACATGGCCGCGAACAAGTGCTGAGCTAACGCCACCGTGACGACAGCGACGACCGTCGGCGCGGCGCCGCCCGCGGTCGCGATGCGGAGTATCGAGAAACGCTTCGGCGCGGTGCACGCGAACCGCGCCGTGAACCTCACGGTCGCTGCCGGCACGGTGCACGGCATCGTCGGCGAGAACGGGGCCGGCAAGAGCACGCTGATGTCGATCCTGTACGGCTTCTACCAGGCCGACGGCGGCAGGATCGTGATCGAGGGCCAGCCCGCGCGCATCGACAACTCGCGCGATGCGATCGCGCTGGGGATCGGCATGGTGCATCAGCACTTCATGCTGGTCGAAACCTTCAGTGCGCTGGACAACGTGATGCTCGGGGCAGAGCCTTCATGGCGGCTCGGCCGTGCCAGGGCACAGGTGCGGGCCGATCTCGAGATCCTGATGCGCGACACCGGCCTGATGGTGGCGCTGGACAAGACCGTCGCCGACCTCCCTGTGGGGGAGCGCCAGCGGCTCGAGATCCTGAAAGCGCTGTTCCGCGGTGCGCGCATCCTGATCCTCGACGAACCAACGGCCGTCTTGACGCCGCCGGAGACCGAACAGCTCTTCGTCACCCTGCGCAGGCTGCGCGATCGCGGCACGACGATCCTCCTGATCACCCACAAGCTGAAGGAAGTCATCGCGCTGACCGATGCCGTCACTGTGATGCGCGCCGGCGCGGTGGTGCTCGAGACGCGAACCACCGACACCGACCTCGATGCGCTGGCGCAGGCCATGATCGGCCGCCGTGTGAACTTCGGGCGTGGCGCTGCCACGCGCTCTGCCGGCGGCCACGCGGTGCGGCTGCGCGCCGAGCACCTACATTGGCGGGATTCGCTGGGCGTAGCGCGCCTGACCGATGTGTCGCTGGAGCTGCGGGCCGGCGAGATCGTCGGTGTCGCCGGTGTGTCGGGCAACGGGCAGAGCGAGCTGCTCGATGCGCTCGCGGGCTTGCTGACACCGCAGTCCGGCACGCTCGAAGTCGAGGGCCACTCGTTCACGCCGGCCGCCTGGCTGCGGCCGGCCCAGGCGCGCGCGCTGCACATCGCGCATGTGCCCGAAGACCGCCATCGGCGCGGCCTGGTGCTGCCGTTTCCGGCCTGGGAGTCGGCCGTGCTCGGCTACCAGCAGCGGCCGCGCTACAGCCGCCACGGCTGGTTGCGCCCCGCAGTGATGCACCACGACACCCGGGCGATGATGGACCACTACGATGTGCGCCCGCGCGACGCGACACTGCGTTCGTCGAAGTTCTCCGGCGGCAACCAGCAAAAGCTGGTGCTGGCACGCGAAGCGGCACCCCAGCCGCACATCCTGCTGGTCGGTCAGCCAACGCGCGGCGTCGACATCGGCGCCATCGAATTCATCCACGGCCGCCTGCGCGCGATGTGCGACGCCGGTGGCGCGGTGCTGCTGGTGTCGTCGGAACTCGACGAAGTGCTGGCGCTGGCCGATCGCGTGGTTGTGATGTGCGGCGGCCACATCACCGGCGAGTTGCCGATCGACCGCTGCAGCGCCGAGGTGGTGGGGCCGCTGATGTGCGGCATGGAAGCTGACGAGGCCGACATGCCAGCACGGGCCACTTGAGATGAGCCAGCCGATCGAGCTTCCGCGCTGGCTCGACCTGGGTGTCCTACCGCTGGTGAACCTGGCGTTGGCCTTCGCGGTGTCGGCCATGGTGCTGCTAGCGATCGGCCAGGAGCCTGGCCGGGTGCTGGTGTTGCTGGTCAAGGGCGCCTTCGGCAGCCCGGCGGGTCTGAGCTACACGCTCTACTACGCCACCACCTTCGTCTTCACCGGCCTGGCGATCGCCGTGGCCTTCCACGCCGGCCTGTTCAACATCGGCGGCGAGGGCCAGGCCATGATGGGCGGGCTCGGCGCCGGGCTGGTCGCACTGGCCTTCGCGCCGTCCTTGCCGGCCTGGTTGCTGTTGCCGCTGATGATCGGGGCGGCGATGGTCTTCGGCATGGCTTGGGCGGCGGTACCCGGCGCGCTGCAGGCCTGGCGCGGCAGCCACATCGTGATCACCACGATCATGTTCAACTTCATCGCCTCGGCGCTGCTGATCTACCTGCTGGTCGGCCCGCTCAAGGAGCCCGGCAACATGACGCCGGAGAGCCGCGCCTTCGGCCCCAATGCAATGCTCGCCGGGATGCACGAGATGCTCGGCTGGGTCGGTATCGAGTGGCCGCGAACACCGCTGAACTTCAGCGTGCTTCTGGCGATCGTCGCCGCCATCGCCGTCTACCTGCTTCTGTGGCGATCCCGAGCCGGCTACGCGCTGCGCACGGTCGGCCACACCCCCGACGCCGCGCACTACGCTGGTATCCGCCCGCGCGCGCAGGTGCTGTTGGCGATGGCGATTTCGGGTGCGCTGGCCGGGCTGGTCGGGGTTAACGAGATCGCTGGTGTGCACAACCGCCTGATGGCCGACTTCGTCGGTGGCGCCGGCTTCGCAGGCATCGCCGTGTCGCTGATCGGGCGGAGCCATCCGCTGGGCATCGTTCTCGCAGCGCTGCTGTTCGGCGCGCTGTACCAGGGCGGAGCCGAGCTGGCCTTCGAGATCCAGGGCTTTTCGCGCGACATGGTGTTCACGTTGCAGGGGCTGATCGTGCTCTTTGCCGGCGCGATGTCGCAAGTGGCCGCGTCATGGCTGGGTCGTGCTTGGCTGGCGCTGCATCGACGTAACGCCGCACCGACGCTGGAGAGCGGTCGTGGATGAACTTCTGATCGGCTCGTTGCTGGCATCTACTTTGCGCGTGGCCACGCCGCTGCTGCTGTGCGCTCTGGCCGGCGTCCTGTGTGAGCGTGCCGGCGTGATCGACCTCGGCCTCGAAGGCAAGATGCTAGCGACCGCCTTCGCCGCGGCCAGCGTCGGTGCGGCGAGCGGCTCGCTGCCGCTTGCGATGGCGTGCGCCGTCGCAGTCGGTGTGGCCCTGTCGATGCTTCACGCGTATGCCTGCGTCAGCCACCGCGGCGACCAGGTCGTGATGGGGATGGCGATCACGATGACGGCAGCCGGCCTGACCGTCGTGCTCGGGATCGCCTGGTTCCACCAGGGCGGGCAGACGCCGCCTTTGCCCGACGACGTGCGCCTGCCGCGCTGGTTCGGCGGCCTGTCCGACGCACTGCAAGGCATCCCCGTGCTCGGTGCCGTGATCGGTGCCGGCCTGTTCGACCACAGTGCGTTGGTCTATGTCGCGATGACCCTGGTCGGCGCGGTCTGGTGGCTGCTCTTTCGCACCCGGCTCGGACTGCGCCTGCGCGCCACCGGCGAAAACCCCGCGATGGTCGATGCCGCCGGCTTGTCGGTGCGCGGCCTGCGCTACTTGGCCCTGGCCGGCAATGGCGTGCTGACTGCGCTCGCGGGCTGCTACCTGGTCTTGGCCCAGAACCCGCAATTCATTCCGAACATGACCGCGGGCCGCGGCTACATGGCGCTGGCGGCGATGATCTTCGGCAAGTGGCATCCAGTCGGCGCCTTTCTGGCCTGCCTGCTGTTCGGCTTCCTCGACGCAGTGGCAATCCGCCTGCAGGGCGCCCCGCTGCCCGCGCTGTTGGGCGGCGGCGCGGTGCCGGTGCAGGCGATCCAGGCGCTACCCTATGTACTGACGGTGGTGCTGTTGGCCGGCTTCATCGGCCACGCCTACGCGCCCAGGGCGCTCGGCGTGCCCTATGTCAAGGAGCGATGAATGGATTTCGAAGACCTGCTCGAGGCGGCCCGCGCGGCGCGCGGCTATGCCTATGCGCCTTATTCAAAGTTCTCGGTCGGTGCTGCGTTGCTCGACGAACAGGGGCGCATCCATGCCGGTTGCAATGTCGAGAACGCCGCCTACCCGCAGGGCCTCTGCGCTGAGGCGGTCGCACTCGGCCATCTGGTGCTCGCGGGCGGGCAGCGGATCACCGCAGTGGCCGTCGTCGGCGAAGGGGCAGGCCTGGTCACGCCCTGCGGCGGTTGCCGGCAGAAGCTGCGCGAATTCGCCGGCGCCGAAGTGCCGGTCGTGGTGGGGGACATGAGCGCGCTGCGCGGGCGTTTCACACTCGGTGAATTGTTGCCGGCGAGCTTCGGGCCGGAGCATTTGGCATGACGGACTTGGTGGACGCCACAGAGCGCTCTGCCGCGTTGGTCGCCGCCCTCGCGGGCGCCTGCCGTCCGGTGATCGCCCTCGTTCTGGGTTCGGGCTGGAACGGCGTGGCCGACCTTGTTCAGGACGCCGTCGACATCCCCTACGGCGAACTGTCGGCTTTCCCGATTGTCGGCGTGGCGGGCCATGCCGGCACGCTGCGCCTGGGCTCGATCGGCGGCGTCGACGTGGCCGTGTTGTCGGGGCGCCAGCACACCTACGAGACCGGCCACGCGGATGCGATGAAGGGGGCCGTGCGCACGTTGGCCCGCATTGGCGTGCGCGCGCTGCTGCTGACCAATGCCGCGGGCAGCCTGGATGGCGCGATGCGCCCCGGTTCGCTGATGCTGCTGTCGGATCACCTCAACATGGTCCAGCGCACACCGCTGCATGGCGAGGAAGGCGAGGGGCGCTTCGTCGACCTTCGTGACGCCTACGACCCGGCCCTGCGCAGCGTGGCGCGCCGCGTTGCGGTCAAGGGCGGCCTGACCCTGCACGAAGGCGTCTATGCCTGGATGATCGGCCCGCAGTTCGAGACGCCGGCCGAGATCCGCATGCTGTGCCAGCTTGGCGCGCAGGCCGTCGGCATGAGCACCGTGCCCGAGACCATCCTGGCCCGCCATGCCGGCCTGCGCGTGCTGGCGCTGTCGATGTTGACCAACATGGGTTGCGGCCTGGAGGAGGAGGCCTTGTCGCACACCCACACCTTGGCCGTGGCGGGTCAGGGCGCTGCAGCAGCGCTGCGCTTCGTCGAGGCGCTGCTGCCGGCATTGGCCGGGGAGGTCTGAACCATGACCGATGATTTGCTGGCCCCCGCGCGCCTGGCGCTGGCCTGCCTGGACCTGACCAGCCTGAACGACAACGACGAGGCACCCGCCATCGAAGCCCTGTGCGGGCGCGCCGTGAGCAAGTACGGCACGGTGGCTGCGGTCTGCGTCTGGCCACGCTTCGTTGCCCAGGCGCGCAAGGCGCTGCCGGCGGCAGTGCGGGTTGCCTCGGTCGCCAACTTCCCGCACGGTGCCCTCGACCTAAATGCGGCGCTGGCGGATGCCGCCACCATCGCCGATGCGGGCGGCAACGAGATCGATCTCGTGCTGCCTTGGCGGGCCTGGGCAGCCGGCGAGCAAGCGCATTGCACGGCCCTGGTCGCCGCTGTGCGGCGGGCCCATCGAGCGTTGACGCTCAAACTGATCCTCGAATCTGGCGAATTGCACGACGCTGCCTTGATCGCCAGCGCCAGCACGATGGCCCTCGGCGAGGGCGTCGAGTTTCTGAAGACCAGTACCGGCAAGACGCCGGTTTCGGCGACGCCTTCCGCCGCGCGCGCGATGCTGGCGGCGATCGTCGCCCATGCATCAAGTGGCCATGTGGCGGGCTTCAAAGCCTCCGGCGGCATCCGGACGGTTGGCGATGCAAAGATCTACATCGACCTCGCACACGCTGCGTTGGGCAGCGTGACACCGCAGAATTTCCGCCTCGGCGCCAGCGGCCTGATGAACGACATCCTGGCTCGCCTATCGGGCGCGGCATCATCGGGCCCGGCGCCCGCCCCCTCTTCCTACTGACCCGGAGCCTTCTTCATGCGAATCGCCCTTCCGCTGCTCGCCCTCAGCGTCGCCCTCGGCGCTTGCACCAGCACGCCCCCGCGCGCGACCCAGCCGGTCAGCGTCAAGGTGCTGGCCATCAACGACTTTCACGGCAACCTGAGGCCCCCGCGCGGCGGCATCCGCATCAAGGACCCTGCCGATGCCAGCAAGACCATCGACGTGCCGGCGGGTGGAAGCGAACACCTGGCAACCGCTGTGGCGCAATTGCGGGCCAAGAACCCGAACCACATCTTCGTCGCCGCCGGCGACCTGATCGGCGCGACGCCGCTGCTGTCGGCGCTGTTCCGCGACGAGCCGTCGATCGATTCGATGAGCCTGATGGGCCTCGAAGTCACTGCGGTAGGCAATCATGAGTTCGACCACGGGACGGCCGAACTACTGCGCATGCAGAAGGGCGGCTGCCATCCGACCGATGGTTGCAAGGGACCGCAGTCGTTCAAGGGCGCGAGCTTCAAGTACCTCGCCGCGAGCACTGTCGATACGCGCACCGGGCAGACGATCTTCCCGAGCTACCACGTAAAGCGTTTCGAAGGGATCCCCGTGGCCTTCATCGGCCTCACGCTGAAGGGCACGCCGCAGATCGTCGTGCCCAGCGGCGTGGCCGGTCTGCGCTTCGATGACGAGGTGGAGACCGTCAACAAATTGGTCCCGGAACTGCGGGCGCAGGGCATCGAGGCCATCGTCGTGCTGATCCACGAAGGTGGCATCCCGACCGGCGACTACAACCAGTGCCCCGGCGTCTCGGGCCCGATCGTCGACATCGTCAGGAAGTTCGACAAGGCGGTCGATGTCGTCGTCAGCGGCCACACCCACCGCGCCTACAACTGTGTCATCGACGGCCGCCTCGTCACCAGCGCCGACAAGTACGGGACGGTCGTCAGCGAGATCGATTTGGTGCTCGACCCGAAAAGCGGCGACGTCACGAGTGCACGCGCCGAGAACCTGATCGTGCGGACCGACCGCTTCGCGAAGGATGCCGCGCAGACAAGACTGATCGAAGCCCACGAGCAGCTCGCAGCGCCGCTGGCCAAGCGCATCATCGGCAGGATCAGCGCGCCGCTGACGCGCGACGAGAACCCGGCCGGTGAGTCCGCCGTCGGCCAGGTCGTGGCCGACGCGCACCTCGCGGCCACCCGCGCCGCCGCCGATGGCGGGGCGCAGATCGCGTTGATGAACCCGGGCGGCCTGCGCGCCAACCTCAGCCCGTCGGCCGAGGGCGCGGTGCGCTACGAAGATCTGTTCGCGGTGCAACCCTTCTACAACAACCTGGTCACGATCACGCTGACCGGCGCCCAGCTTCAGCAACTGCTCGAGCAGCAATGGTTGAACCAGACGCGACCTCGCATCCTGCAAGTGTCCAGGGGTTTCGGCTATACCTGGGACAACTCGCGACAGGTCGGCCAACGCGTCGTGCCGGGCAGTGTGACGCTCGATGGAAAGCCGATCGACCCGAGCGCGAGTTACCGCGTCGCGGTGAACAGCTTCCTGGCTGAAGGCGGCGACAACTTCGGCGTCTTCAAGCAGGGCCGTGACTTGCGCACCGGCATGATGGATGTCGATGCCTTCGAACAGTTCATCGCCCGTCGCGCCCCAGGCGAGACCGTCACGCTGGACCGCATCAAGCGCCTCAACTGAACGTGCTCCTTCCGGCCGAGATCATCCGCATCAAGCGCGACGGCGGCGCGCTCGACGCGGCGCAGATCGGCGCCTTCGTGCAGGGCCTGACATCCCGCGATGGGCGCTGGAGCGAAGGGCAGGTTGCGGCGCTCGCAATGGCCGTGTTGCTCAAGGGAATGGCTCGCGCCGAGTGCGTGGCGCTGACGCGGGCGATGACCCAGTCGGGCGAGGTGCTCGACTGGTCGCACGCCGGCATCGATGGCCCGATCGTCGACAAACACTCGACCGGCGGTGTTGGCGACAAGGTCAGCCTGATGCTCGCGCCGATCGTCGCCGCCTGCGGCGGCTTCGTGCCGATGGTCAGCGGTCGCGGCCTGGGCCATACCGGCGGGACGCTGGACAAGATGCAGAGCCTGGCCGGCTACGAAGTGGCGCCGAGCCGCGCCTTGTTCACGCGGGTCCTGCGCGACGCCGGCTGCGCGATCGTCGGGGCGAGCGCTCGCATGGCCCCGGCCGACCGACGCCTGTACGCGATCCGCGATGTCACGGCGACGGTCGAGTCGGTGTCCCTGATCACAGCCAGCATCCTGTCCAAGAAGCTCGCGGCCGGGCTTGAGGCGCTGGTGCTGGACGTCAAGGTCGGCAACGGCGCTTTCTGCCGCACCATGGCCGATGCGCGCGATCTGGCCGACAGCCTGGTGCAGGTGGCGGCCGGTGCAGGCTTGCCGACCCGCGCTCTGATCACCGACATGAACCAGGTGCTCGGCTTTACGGCCGGCAATGCGCTCGAGATGGGCGAGGCGATCGACTTCCTGACCGGCAAGGCGCGTGAGCCGCGCCTGCTCGATGTGACCCTGGCACTGGCCGAGCAAATGCTCGAACTGGCCGGACTCGCGCCGAACCGGATCGTGGCGCGGCGCCGTGCGCTCGATGCCCTCGACAGTGGCGCTGCGGCCGAGCGCCTTGCGCGCATGGTGGCCGGACTCGGTGGCCCGAGAAACCTGCTCTCGCCGCGCTTTGCCGGCCTTCGCCAGGCGCCTGTCGTGATCGACGTGCCGGCCCGCCAGGGTGGCTTCGTCACCCGAATGGATACGCATGCGATCGGAAGAATCGTCATCGCGCTCGGAGGTGGGCGCGTTCGCGTAAGCGACGGCGTCGATACCCGGGTGGGCCTGTCTGCGATCCGCCCGATCGGGGCGCGGGTTCAACGTGGCGAGGCGCTGGCGCGGCTCCATGCGCAATGCCGCAGCGACGCCGAGGCCGCGCGTGAAAGCCTGCTCGCGGCGATCACGCTCGGTGACGAAGGACATGCTGGACCGCCGTTGCTGCTGTGGTCTTCTGCGGCCGGGTAAACCCCTCCGGCTCGCGCAAACGGCGGGCTCCTAGAATGAACGCCGACGCTTGTCCTAGGAGTGACCGTTCATGCCCAGCGCCCGCCGCAGTCGCAGCAGCCCGCCCACCGAGGGCCAAGCCGCGCCAGCCCCTGCGCCTCGTGTGCTGAAGAAGTACCCCAACCGGCGTCTGTACGACACCCAGAGCAGCAGCTACATCACGCTGGCCGACGTCAAGCAGATGGTGCTCGACAGTGAAGCCTTCGAGGTGCGTGACGCCAAGAGTGGCGACGACCTGACCCGCAGCATCCTGTTGCAGATCATTCTCGAAGAAGAGAGTGCCGGCGCCCCGATGTTTTCCACCCAGTCGCTGGCCCAGATCATTCGTTTCTACGGCCATGCGATGCAGGGCGTGATGGGCAGCTACCTCGAGCAGAACCTGCAGACCTTCACCGACATGCAGGCCCGTTTCGCCGATCAGTCCAAGGGCCTCTATGACCCGAAGAACTTCACCCCAGAGATGTGGACCCAGTTCATGACCGGCCAGGCGCCAATGATGCAGGGCCTGATGGGCAGCTACCTTGAGCAATCGAAGAATCTGTTCGTGAAGATGCAGGAGCAGGTCGGCAAGCAGACCGGGGCGCTGTTCCCAATGGCTGGCTTCGGGGCGAACAAGAAGTAGTCCGGGCTCATGCGGGACAATCCCGCCATGAATGCAGAAGTCACCGCCGCGCCGCCCAAGGTCGGCTTCGTTTCGCTGGGCTGCCCGAAAGCCCTGACCGACTCCGAGTTGATCCTGACCCAGCTCAGCGCGGAGGGTTACACAACCAGCACGAGTTTCGCCGGCGCCGACCTGGTGATCGTCAACACCTGCGGCTTCATCGACGAAGCGGTGAAAGAGAGCCTGGATACGATCGGCGAGGCACTGGCCGAGAACGGCCGGGTCATCGTCACCGGTTGCCTGGGCGCGAAAGCGGCCGACGATGGCAGCGGAGCCAATCTGGTACGCCAGGTGCACCCGAAGGTGCTGGCCGTGACCGGCCCGCATGCGACGCAGGAGGTGATGGATGCGGTGCACCTGCACCTGCCCAAACCGCACGACCCGTTCGTCGATTTGGTGCCCGCGCAGGGGATCAAGCTGACGCCCAAGCACTACGCGTACCTCAAGATTAGCGAGGGCTGCAACCACCGCTGCACCTTCTGCATCATCCCGTCGATGCGTGGCGACCTGGTGTCGCGGCCGATTGGTAATGTGCTCGTCGAAGCCGAGCGCTTGTTCGAGGCCGGCGTGAAGGAACTGCTGGTGGTGAGTCAGGACACCAGCGCCTACGGCGTCGACATCAGGTACCGCACCGGTTTCTGGAACGGCCAACCGGTCAAGACGCGGATGCTCGAGCTGTGCGAGAAGCTCGGCGAAATCGCCGACCGCCATGGCGCCTGGGTCCGCCTGCACTACGTCTACCCCTACCCGCATGTCGACGAAGTGGTCCCGCTGATGGCTTCCGGCCGCGTGCTGCCTTATCTGGACGTGCCGTTCCAGCATTCGCATCCCGATGTGCTGCGACGTATGAAGCGGCCCGCGAGCGGCGAGAAGAACCTCGACCGCCTGGCAAAGTGGCGGGAACTGTGCCCCGAACTGGTGGTGCGCAGCACCTTCATCGCCGGCTTTCCCGGCGAGACAGAGGGCGAGTTCGAGCACCTGCTGCAGTTTGTCGAAGAGGCCGGCATCGACCGCGCGGGCTGCTTTGCCTATTCGCCTGTCAAGGGCGCGGCGGCCAACGAGCTGCCGGGCGCGCTGCCAACCGAGGTCCGGGAAGAGCGGCGCGCCCGGTTCATGGCGGTAGCCGAGCGCGTGTCGGCCGCGCGCCTGCGGCGCCGCATCGGTGCCACGATGCAAGTCTTGGTCGACAGTGCCCCCGCCCTCGGCCGCAAGGGAGCCGTCGGCCGCAGTTATGCCGATGCACCGGAGATCGACGGCTGCGTGCGCCTGCTGCCGCCCGACAAGGCCAGCAAGATCCTGAAGGTCGGCGAGTTCACGCAGGCGCGCATCGTCGCCAGCGAGGGCCACGACCTGCTGGCGCAGCCCGTCTAGCGACATAACTAGCGATGGCCGACGAAGACCAACGCACGCGACTGATCCACCACCCGTATCGCGCGCCCGCCGGCTTCGAGTCGCCGGCAGTGCCGGTCGTGAAGGGCTCGTCGGTGTTCTTTCCGACCGTGGCCGCCCTGCGCTCGCGGACCTGGGTCGACCGCAGCGCCTACACCTACGGCCTGCACGGCACGCCGACCACCTTCACCCTCGAAGAGCGACTGGCCACGCTTGAAGGTGGCCGCCATTGCCTGCTGGTGAGCAGTGGGCTGGCCGCGATCACCCTGGTCGACATCGCGCTGCTGGCCGGCGGCGACCAAGTTCTTCTGCCCGACAACGTGTACGGGCCGAGCAAGGCCTTCATCCGGCATGAGCTGGCACGCTGGGGCGTCGGACACACGGTCTACGACCCGCTCGATCCGGCCTCGCTGGTGGCTGCGCTCACGCCCGCCACCAAGCTGGTGTGGCTCGAAGCGGCGGGTTCGGTGACGCTCGAGTTTCCCGACCTGCGCACCTTGGTTCATAGCGTGCGCGAGAAGGCACCGCAGGCCGTCGTGGCGTTGGACAACACCTGGGGCGCGGGCATCGCGTTCGATGCCTTCGATCTCGGCGACGTGCAAGGACAGGGGCAGGGCGTCGACCTGACGGTTCACGCGCTGACGAAATATCCCTCGGGCGGGGGCGACCTCCTGCTGGGCTCGGTGATCTGCCGCGACGAGGCGCTGGCGCGAACGCTGTCGCTGGCGCGCAGCCGCGTCGGGCATGGCGTCGGCGTGAACGACGTCGAGGCGGTGCTGCGTTCCTTGCCGTCGCTGCCGCTCCGCTACGCCGAGCAGGACCGCAACGGCCGCGCCTTCGCCCATTGGTGCCTCTCGCAGCGTGCGTTCGCTCGCGTGATGCACCCGGCGCTGGCCGGATCGCCAGGTCACGCCCATTGGGCCTCGCATTGCCGCGCCGCCGCCGGACTGGTCTGCGTCGAGTTCGATCCGCAGTTCGCTCAGGTCCAGGTGGATGCGTTCGTCGACGCGCTGAGACGCTTTCGCATCGGCTGGTCCTGGGGCGGCCCGGTCAGCCTGGCGGTGCCTTACCAAGCCAGTGCAATACGCAGCCGACAGACGCCATATCTCGGCTCCCTGGTCCGCTTTTGCATCGGCCTAGAAGCCGTTGAAGACCTGATTGCGGACGCCGAGCAGGCCTTGGGCGCGCTCGGCCGCTAGGCCTTCGACGAAACCTTGTGCCGCATCAGGCGGCCCTTCTCGCGGTCCCAGTCACGCTGCTTCTCGGTGTTGCGCTTGTCGTGCTCGGCCTTGCCCTTGGCCAGCGCGATGGTCGCCTTGACCCGCCCGCCCTTGTAGTGCAGGTCCAGCGGCACGAGTGTGAAGCCCTTCTGCTCGACCTTCCCGATCAGGCGCCGGATCTCTTCCTTGTGCATCAACAGCTTCTTGGTCCGGTCGGGCTCCGGTTGGACATGGGTCGAGGCCGAACGCAGCGCGTTGATACGGCAGCCGATCAGGTGCAACTCGCCGTCGCGAATGACCACATAGCCGTCCGTCAGCTGCACCTGGCCGGCGCGGATCGCCTTGATTTCCCAACCGCTCAGCACAACGCCGGCCTCGTAGGTCTCCTCGATGTGGTACTCGTAACGGGCGCGGCGGTTCTCGGCGATCGACATGGAGGCGGCTTCTAGAATGATTCGATTGTATGGACGGCCCCCCAGCTCATTACATTCGCGGCCTCCCGAAGGGGGCGCTCAGTCCCCTTCGGGCGACCGCGCGGGCACTGAGATGAAGCATGTCAAGAAGTCCGTCCTGCTGTGGTACTCGCCGCACGAGATGTACGCGCTGGTGACGGCTGTCGAGGACTATCCGCGCTTCCTGCCCTGGTGCGAGCGTGCCGAGGTCTTGCAGCGCGACGACACTGGCATGACTGCGCGCCTGACCCTGGCCAAGGGCGGCGTTCGACATGCCTTCACCACCCGCAATCTGCACAAGCCCGACGAAGAGGTGCAGGTTCAACTGGTCGACGGACCATTCTCGTTGCTCGACGGAACCTGGCTCTTTCGGCCAATCGGCCGCGCCGGGGTGGCCCCCGACGACGCGGCACAGGCCTGCCGCATCGACTTCGACCTGCGCTACGCCTTCGCGAATGGGGCGCTGGAGACCGTCGTCAGCCCCGTCTTCGACCGCATCGCGAACACCTTCGTCGACTCCTTCGTGCAGCGTGCCGAGCAGGTCTATGGCGCGCGCTGAAGACGGACTGCGAATCGAACTGGCCTGGAGCGCCGGACCTCGGCAGGTGCGCACGGCCGTTCTGACGCTGCCCGCTGGCAGCACCGTGGCCGACGCACTGCGTGGTAGCGGCTGGGTCGACGGCGACGGACCGCTCGATGCTTGGCGTTGCGGTGTCTGGGGCCGGGTGCAAGCCCTCGATCACACGTTGCGCGACGGGGATAGGGTCGAGGTCTACCGCCCATTGAAGGTCGATCCGAAGGAGGCGCGTCGCCTGCGCTACAAGAAGCAGGGCACGCGTCGGCCATGAAAAACGCCCGGGCGGGCCGGGCGTCTCGATGGGAACAGATCCCCAAGCCAGATTACTTCTTGGCTTCTTCCTTCTTCGCCGGGGCGGCCGAAGCGGCGGCAGCCGCCGGCTTGGCGTCCTTCTTTGCAGCCGGGGCGGCCGAAGCGGCGGGAGCGGCAGGCTTGGCTTCTTCCTTCTTCGCGGCTTGCGCGAAGCCGGTGGTGACGAAGGCGGCGGCAAACAGGGCGGCCAGGAGCTTGTTCATGTGAATACCTTTCTAGAGTTGATTTCACCCCCTCCAACAGGGATGCGAACCGCCAACGCGGCCCGGCCGGTCTCGGTTGACAGGGGCGTGAACTAGAATTTCGGGCTCGACAGCCGACGCAGCAGTCACTCACCAACCGGAGCCCGCGCCCACCATGTACCAGCACATCAAGGTCCCCGAAGGCGGCAAGAAGATCACCGTCAACCAGGACTACTCGCTCAACGTGCCCGACCAGCCAATCATTCCGTACATCGAGGGCGATGGCACCGGTTTGGATATCACGCCG
>DATDES010000074.1:0-10261 GCA_036522975.1 Burkholderiaceae bacterium
CCAGCCTTCGATCAAGAAGGAAGCGCTGATGTTCCAGCGCGAGATCGCCAAGCTCGAGAAGGACATCGGCGGCATCCAGGACATGAACGCGCTGCCCGACGCGATGTTCGTCATCGACGTCGGCTATCACAAGATCGCCGTCGCCGAAGCCATCAAGCTCGGCATCCCGGTGATCGGCATCGTTGACTCGAACCACTCGCCGCTGGGCATCGACTACGTGATCCCCGGCAACGACGACTCGGCCAAGGCCGTGGCGTTGTATGCCCGCGCGATCGCCGACGCCGTGCTCGAGGGCAAGGCCAACGCGACCAACGAGGTCGTGCAGGCGGTGTCGGCCGGTGGCGACGAGTTCGTCGAGGTCAGCGAAGACGCCTGATCGGTCCGACGCAAGGACTGACTCGAAGGGGCTGCGACAGGCCCCTTTTTTCCAGATAACGGAGTAAACAGAAATGCCCGCAATCACCGCAAGCATGGTCGCTGAACTGCGCGCCAAGACCGACGCGCCGATGATGGAGTGCAAGAAGGCGCTGTCCGAGGCCGAAGGCGATGCCGAACGTGCCGAAGAGATCCTGCGTGTCAAGCTCGGCAACAAGGCTGGCAAGGCCGCCTCACGCGTGACCGCCGAGGGTGTCGTCAGTGCCGCCATCAATGGAAGCACCGGCGCGCTGGTCGAGGTCAACTGCGAGACCGACTTCGTCTCCAAGAACGAATCCTTCCTCGCCTTCACCAAGGCCTGTGCACAACTGGTCGCCGAGAAGAGTCCGGCCGACGTGGCGGCACTGTCGGCGCTGGCCTATGCCCAGGACGGCTTCGGGCCGACGCTCGAGGACGTGCGCAAGGGCCTGATCGGCAAGATCGGCGAGAACCTGGCGATCCGGCGCTTCCAGCGCTACGCCGGCGGCGGCAAACTCGCCAGTTACCTGCACGGCACGCGCATCGGCGTGATCGTCGAGTTCGAGGGTGACGACGTCGCGGCCAAGGACGTTGCGATGCACGTCGCGGCGATGAAACCGGCCGCGCTGTCGCAGGCCGACGTGCCGGCCGCACTGGTCGACAAGGAGCGCAAGGTTGCCGCCGAGAAGGCCGCCGAGTCGGGCAAGCCGGCCGAGATCGTCGCCAAGATGGTCGAGGGATCGGTGCAGAAGTTCCTGAAGGAGGTCTCGTTGCTGAACCAGACCTTCGTCAAGAACGACAAGCAGACCGTCGAACAGATGCTCAAGGAGAAGTCGACCCAGGTGAAGCGCTTCACGCTGTACGTTGTCGGTGAGGGCATCGAGAAGAAGATCGACGACTTCGCGGCTGAGGTCGCAGCGCAGGTGGCCGCGGCCAAGGGCCAGTAAAGGGACATGCGGCGCTGCGGGTTCGTGCCCGCGCGCCGCTTAAACTCCAGCCCGTCGTATGCCTGAGGAGAATCGCCGCATGCCGGCCTATAAACGCATCCTGCTCAAGCTCTCCGGCGAAGCCCTGATGGGCGACGACGCCTACGGTATCAACCGCGCGACCATCGTGCGCATGGTGCGCGAGGTGCAGGAGATCACCGAGCTGGGTGTCGAGGTGGCCGTCGTGATCGGCGGCGGCAACATCTTCCGCGGTGTAGCCGGAGGCTCGGTCGGCATGGACCGGGCGACGGCCGACTATATGGGCATGCTGGCCACGGTCATGAACGCGCTGGCGCTGGCCGACACGATGCGCCAGGAAGGCATGACGGCACGGGTGATGAGCGCGATCGGCATCGAGCAGGTGGTCGAACCCTATGTGCGGCCCAAGGCCCTGCAGTATCTGGAGGAGGGCAAGGTGGTCGTCTTTGCGGCCGGCACCGGCAACCCCTTCTTCACCACCGATACAGCGGCTGCCCTGCGCGGTGCCGAGATTGGCGCGCAGGTTGTGTTGAAGGCGACCAAGGTCGACGGCGTCTATTCCGCCGATCCGAACAAGGACCCCACGGCGACGCGCTACGAAACCATCGGCTTCGACGAGGCGATCGCGAAGAACCTGCAGGTGATGGACGCGACAGCCTTCGCCCTGTGCCGCGACCAGAAGCTCCCGATCAGAGTGTTTTCGATCTCCAAGCCCGGCGCGTTGAAGCGTGTCGTGATGGGTGAGAGCGAAGGCACTCTGGTCCATGTGTGACGCCTAGAGGACGCCATGAGCATTGCCGAGATCAAGAAGACCGCCGAGACCAAGATGGGCAAGTCCATCGAGGCCTTCAAGAGCGAATTGCAGAAAGTTCGCACCGGCCGCGCCCACCCGGGCTTGCTGGACCAGGTGCATGTGGACTACTACGGTGCGATGGTGCCGATCAGCCAGGTCGCCAACGTGACTCTGCTCGATGCGCGCACGATCAGCGTCCAACCCTGGGAGAAGGGCATGGGCGCGAAGATCGAGAAGGCCATTCGCGAGAGCGATCTCGGCCTGAATCCCGCGGCGCAGGGTGACCTCTTGCGGGTACCGATGCCGGCCCTGACTGAAGAGCGCCGCAAGGATCTGACGAAGGTCGTGCGCCATGCAGGCGAAGACACCAAGATCGCGGTGCGCAACCTGCGCCGCGATGCCAACGAGCACCTAAAGAAATTGCTCAAGGACAAGCTGACCACCGAGGACGAGGAACGACGTGCGCAGGACGAGGTGCAGAAACTGACCGACCGCGTGATTGCCGAGGTCGACCGGCTGATTCACGCCAAAGAAGCCGAGATTCTCGCGGTCTGACTCTCCCAGGACGACACGTGCAATCCGCTCCGACCCAGCCACGCCACGTGGCCATCGTGATGGACGGCAATGGCCGTTGGGCCAAGAAGCGCTTCATGCCCCGCTTCTTTGGCCACAAGCAGGGCGTCGACGCCCTGGTGCGCACGGTACAGGCCTGTGCCGACCGCGGCATCGAGTACTTGACCGTGTTTGCCTTCTCGTCCGAGAACTGGAAGCGGCCGAGCGACGAAGTCTCGGGACTGATGGGGTTGGTCCTGGTTGCGGTATCGAAGTACCTGACCAAGCTGGCCAAGGAGGGCGTGCGAATCCGCATCGTCGGCGACCGCAGCGCGGTTTCTGACAAGGTGCGCGATGCCTGGGACCAGGCCGAGCGCGCCACTGCAGGCAATAAGCGCATCACGCTGTCGGTGGCATTCAACTACGGTGGCCGCTGGGACGTGGTTCAGGCTACGCAAAGTGCGCTGGCCGCCGGCGTACGGGCCGAGGAACTGGACGAGGCCACACTGGGGCGGCATATGGCGATGGCCTACGCCCCCGATCCCGATCTCTTCATCCGCACCGGCGGGGAGGTGCGCGTCAGCAATTTCCTGCTCTGGCAGGTGGCTTACTCCGAGCTGTACTTCACCGATTGCCTGTGGCCGGACTTCGGCGAGGCCGAACTCGACGCGGCACTGGCCGACTATCGTGCCCGCGACCGGCGCTTCGGTGCTGTGCCAGTCGAACCGATGCCGCAGTTGGTCAGCGCCTGAGCCGAACCGTCGATGCTGCTGCAGCGTGTGATCACCGCAGTGCTGTTGCTGGCGCTCCTCCTCCCGACCCTGTGGGTCGCGTCACCGTGGCCGTTTGCACTGCTCACCTTGCTGCTGGTGGCCGCGGCCGCCTGGGAGTGGTCACGCTTGAACGGGGTTGCGGCCTTGGCCGCGGTCGGTCCCGGCGCCTTGCTGGCGCTGGCCGGTCTGTTGGCTGTCCGCGCAGGCAGTGTTGGCTCGATACCGGCGCCTGTCTGGTGGGCTACGGCCGCGACCTGGCTTGTCGTCGGCTCTGCTGCACTGCGTGGGGGCGTGAGTTCGTGGCCCCGATGGCCCGCCGTGGCGCGCCTCGCGTTCGGCCTGCTCGCGCTTTGGGTCGCCTGGCTGGCCTTGGTCCAGGCCCGAGCGATCGGTGTGAACTTTCTGTTGTCGGCCTTGTGCCTGGTCTGGGTGGCCGATATCGCGGCCTATGCCGCCGGTCGAGCTTTCGGTCGCCACAAGCTCGCGCCGACCATCAGTCCCGGCAAGAGCTGGGAGGGCGTGGTGGGCGGCATGGTGGGCGTGCTGGCCCTTGCTGTGCTGTGGGTGCACGGGGTTGACCGCGCGTGGCCCGTCGATTCGGCCAGCCTGTATACCCAACTGGTTGAACGCGCGGGCTGGCTCGGGCTCCTGCCGCTGGGCCTGGCGCTCGGCGGGTTCAGCGTAATGGGCGACCTCTTCGAATCCCTGGTCAAGCGGGCGGCCGGGGTCAAGGACTCGAGCCGCTTGCTGCCGGGCCATGGCGGCGTGCTCGATCGCATCGATGCGCTGTTGCCAGTGCTGCCCGCCGCCATGGCCATGGCCACCCTGTAATGCGAATGAAGCAACGGCTTGCCATCCTGGGGTCTACCGGTTCGGTGGGTGTGAGCACGCTCGATGTCGTTGCCCGTCATCCGGAGCGCTTCGAGGTCTTCGCGTTGACCGCACATGGTCGCAGTGCCGAACTCGAAGCCCAGTGCATGCGCTGGAAACCGAGCTTTGCGGTTCTCGGCGACGCAGCCGCGGCCGACGCACTGCAGCGACGCCTGCGTGCGCAGGGTCTGGGCACCGAGGTGCGCGCCGGCGAGGCCGCGCTGTGCGAGTTGGCTGCCCATGCAGAGGTGACGACCGTGATGGCGGCCATCGTGGGGGCCGCGGGCCTCGGGCCGTGCCTGGCTGCCGCGCGCGCCGGCAAGCGCTTGCTGCTGGCCAACAAGGAAGCGTTGGTCGTTGGCGGCGCGCTGTTCATGAACGCCGTGCGCGAGGGCGGTGCAACCCTGCTGCCGATCGACAGTGAACATTCGGCGATCTTCCAGTGCCTTCCCGAGGACCGCCGAAGCTGGGGCGAACGAATCGACCATATCGTGCTCACGGCCTCAGGAGGGCCGTTCCGCAGCCGCGAACCGGCTTCGTTGCACGACGTCACCCCCGCGCAGGCGGTGGCGCACCCGAACTGGGTCATGGGACGCAAGATCTCGGTCGATTCTGCGACGATGATGAACAAGGCCCTCGAGGTGATCGAGGCGCGCTGGCTGTTTGGCCTCCAGCCCGAGCAGATCCGGGTCGTGATCCACCCGCAGAGCATCATCCATTCGATGGTCGTGTGCCGCGATCACTCGGTGCTGGCCCAGCTTGGCACACCCGACATGCGGGTGCCGATCGCTTACGGACTGTCCTTTCCCGAACGCATCGCCTCGGGCGCACCGAAGCTCGAGTTCGAGACCCTCATGGATCTCAGTTTCGAGCCGGCCGATCGCGCACGCTTTCCCGGCCTCTATCTGGCGTGGGATGCGTTGCGGGCGCGCGAGGGCAGCACGGCAGTCCTGAATGCCGCCAACGAGGTGGCGGTGGCTGCGTTTCTGGCCGGAACCATTCGTTTCACGGACATTCACAAGGTCAATGCCGAAACCATCGACCACGTGTTGCCCGACCTGCATGCCACGGCCACGGTGAACGACCTGCTGGCGCTGGACGCGCGCGCGCGCGCCGAAGCGCAGGCCCGGGTCAAGGAAGTCGCGCAGTGATCACCACGCTCCTGGCCTTCCTGGTCACGCTCGGTGTGCTGATCGTGATCCACGAGTGGGGCCACTACCAGGTGGCCCGTTGGTGCGGCGTCAAGGTACTGCGTTTTTCGGTCGGCTTCGGCCGCGTCATCTGGCGTCGCCAGGCCACGCCCGACAGCACCGAGTTCGTCGTCTCCGCGCTGCCGCTCGGCGGCTACGTGAAGATGCTCGACGAGCGCGAGGACCACGTTTCGCCGACCCAGCGAGATCAGGCCTTCAATCGCAAATCGTTGCTCCAGCGCGCGGCCATCGTGTCGGCGGGGCCGGCTGCGAACTTGCTGCTGGCCGTATTGCTGTACGCCGCGGCACACTGGATCGGTATCGATGAGCCGAAGGCGGTCCTGAGTGCGCCGGTCGCTGGAAGCCTGGCCGAACGCGCCGGCCTGCGCTCGGGCGACAGGGTTCAGGCCTGGTCTCGCGACGGGGCACAGTGGCAGGACGTCGAGTCTCTGACCGATCTGCGCTGGCAAGTCACGCAGGCCGTGTTGCACGGCGAGGCACTGACGCTGATGGTCAGCGATGCTGCCGGTCGTGGCAGGCGCCAGGTGCGGCTCGAACTCGATCGCATCGACAGCCAGGAAGTCGATTCCAAATTGATGCAGCGCGTGGGGCTCGGGGCACCGTTCAGCGAAGCCGTGCTCGGGGACGTCAAAGTCGACGGCCCGGCCGACAAGGCGGGACTCAAGCGGGATGATCGGGTGCTGCGCATCGACGGTGTCCTGATCGCCGATGCGCAACAACTGCGTGACCGCATCCGGCGCTTGGCGGCCGACGGCAGCGCACAGCCGATGCTCTGGCAGGTCGAGCGCGGCGGCGCCGAACAGGAAATCAGCGTCAGCGCCCGTGTGATGACCGAAGGTGACGTGCGCTTCGGCCGCATCGACGCCTTCGTCGGCCGGGTACCCGAGATGGTGACGGTTCAGAAGGGACCCATCGACGGCCTGGTGCAAGGTGCAACCCGGACCTGGGATGTCTCGGTGCTGACGGTGAAGATGCTCGGCCGCATGCTGATCGGCGAGGCCTCGCTCAAGAACCTCTCGGGTCCGCTGACCATCGCGGACTACGCTGGCCAGTCGGTGAACCTCGGCCTGGCCTATTACCTCGGCTTCTTGGCCCTGGTCAGCGTCAGCCTGGGCGTGCTCAACCTGCTGCCGCTGCCGATGCTCGATGGCGGGCACCTCATGTATTATCTTTTCGAGGCCGTCACCGGCCGCCCGGTCTCCGACCTGTGGCTCAAGTGGCTCCAGCGCGGCGGCGCGCTGATCATGCTGCTACTGATGTCCCTCGCCCTTTCCAACGACGTGGCCCGACTGCTCGGTCTGCACTGACGCGCCACAGCCTGCGCCCTCCTCGATGCATCTTCCCTCCGTATTCAGCCCGCTGCGCCCGGTGGCGGCGCTCGTGTTGGCCATTGGCGGCATAGCGGCGCCCTCGGCATGGGCGGCCGACCCGTTCGCGATTGCCGACATCCGCATCGAAGGCTTGCAGCGGACCGACCCCGGTACCGTGTTCGCCTCGTTGCCATTTCGGATCGGCGATACCTATAACGACGAGAAGGGTGCTGCGGCGTTGCGGGCCTTGTTCGCTACCGGCCTGTTCAAGGACGTGCGCATCGAGATCGATGGCAAGGTGCTGGTGGTGGTGGTCGAGGAGCGCGCGGTCATTGCCGCGGTGACTTTCGTCGGCCTGAAGGAGTTCGACAACGACACCCTGACCAAAGCCCTGCGCGATTCGGGTATCGGGGAGGGCTTGCCCTTCGACCGCGCGCTGATCGACCGTGCCGAACAGGAGATCAAGCGTCAGTATCTGACGCGAAGCCTCTATGGCGCCGAAGTGGTGACAACCATCACCCCGCTCGAACGCAACCGTGTCAACGTCAGTTTTGCGATGACCGAGGGGGCCGCCGCCACGATCAAGGAAATCCGCATCGTCGGCGCCAAGGCTTTCTCCGAAGGCACCCTGCTTGGCCTGCTGGAGCAGTCCACCACGGGCTGGCTGACTTGGTACACCAAGACCGACCGCTACTCGCGCAGCAAGCTCAATGCCGACCTGGAAACGATCCGCGCTTACTACACGAACCGGGGCTACCTCGAATTCGAGGTCGAATCGACGCAGGTCACGATCTCGCCCGACAAGCAGGAAATCAGCATCACGATCACGGTGCGCGAGGGCCAGCTCTACACGGTGACCGCCGTCAAGCTGGAGGGTGACTTTCTCGGCAAGGACGAGGAGTTCCGCCGCCTGGTGCGCATCCGCCCCGGCGAGCCGTATCGCAGCGAAGCGGTTGCTGCGACGACCAAACTCTTCGGCGACCTCTATGGTCTGTATGGTTACGCCTTCGCACAAACGCAGGCGCGTCCCGAGATCGACCGGTCCAATGCCCAGGTGGTGGTTGTGCTGACGGCCACGCCGCAGCGTCGTGTGTATGTGCGCCGAATCAACGTTTCCGGCAACAGCCGCACGCGCGATGAAGTCATTCGCCGCGAGTTCCGCCAATTTGAATCGGCCTGGTACGACGGTGGCAAGATCAAGCTGTCACGCGACCGGGTCGACCGCCTGGGCTACTTCAGCGCGGTGGAGATCGAGACCGAAGAGGTCCCAGGCACGCCTGACCAGGTCGATGTGACCATCAAGGTCACCGAGAAGCCGACCGGCAACCTGCTGATCGGTGCGGGTTACTCGAGCGCCGACAACTTGTCGTTCACGGCTTCGGTCAAGCAGGAGAATGTCTTCGGCACTGGGAACTACCTCGGGATCGAGCTCAACACCAGCAGTTCGAACCGCACTTTGGTCTTGTCCACGGTCGATCCCTATTTCACCGTCGACGGCATTTCCAGGGCGATTGACCTTTTCTACCGGACCAACAAGCCGATCAACGACCAGGGCGAGGAATACAAGCTGATCACGCCGGGCGCGACCTTGCGCTTCGGGGTTCCGTTCTCCGAGTTCGACACGGTCTTCTTCGGGTTGGGCATCGAGTCGACCGAGATTGACGGCGACGTCACCAACAAGAGCTACCGCGACTACCGCGAGCTCTACGGTTCGACGAGCACCGCCGTTCCGCTGACCCTGGGCTGGGCGCGCGACGATCGCGACAGCGCGATCGCACCACAGATCGGCAGTTTCAAGCGGGTCAACCTCGAATGGTCGGTCGCCGGCGATGTGCGCTACTTGCGCGCCAACCTGCAGTACCAGCAGTACATTCCGCTCACCAACCGCTTCACGCTCGGCCTGAACAGTGAACTGGGATACGGCTACGGCCTGGGTGACAAGCCCTATCCGATCTTCAAGAACTTCTACGGCGGCGGCCTCGGCTCGGTACGCGTGTTCGAGCAGGGATCGCTCGGCGTCGTCGATGTGACCAACAATTACATCGGCGGCAATCGCAAGCTCAACATCAACGCAGAGCTCTACGTACCGGTGCCTGGCAGCGGCAATGACAAGTCCCTGCGCATCTTCGGCTTCATGGACGCCGGCAACGTATGGGGCGAAAGCGAGAAGATCACCGGCGAGAGCATCCGCGCGTCAGCAGGCATCGGCCTGCAGTGGATCTCGCCGGTGGGCCCTTTGAAGCTGAGCTGGGGCACGCCCTTGCGCAGCCAGCCCACAGATAGAATCGAGAAGTTCCAATTCCAGATCGGGAATGCTTTCTGATGAACATGATGAAGCCCCTCGTCGTTGCTGCCTTGCTGGCAGCTGCCACGACCTTCGCGCAGGCCCAGGAGCTGAAGATCGGCTACGTCAACAGCGAGCGCGTGTTGCGCGAGGCAAACCCGGCCAAGGCTGCGCAGGCCAAGCTCGAAGCCGAATTCGGCAAGCGCGAGAAGGATCTCGCCGAAGCGGCCAACCGCCTGAAGGCCGCGGCCGACAAACTGGACAAGGACAGCCCGACCCTGTCCGATACCGAGAAGGCCCGTCGCCAGCGTGAGCTGGTCGAGCAAGACCGTGAGTTTCAGCGCAAGCGCCGTGAGTTCCAGGAAGACCTGAACCAGCGTAAGAACGAAGAGTTGTCCGGCGTGGTGGAACGCGCCAACAAGGTCATCAAGCAGATCTTCGATCAGGAGAAGTACGACTTGATCCTCCAGGATGCCGTGCACTGGAGCCCTAAGGTGGACCTCACCAAGCGCGTGATCGACGCCTTGAACGCCGGCAAGTGACCGGCACCCGGATCCCAGGCGCTTGACGGTTCGGCCATGCGCCTGACCGTAGCCGACATCGTGGCCCGCCTCGGCGGCGAGTGCGTCGGCAACGACGGCATCCTGATCGACCGCGTCGCGACGCTCGAAGCGGCGACACCCACCTCGGTCGCCTTCCTGTCAAACCTGCGCTATCGCACCCAGCTGGCCAGCACGCGGGCGGGCTGCGTGATCGTCGCACCTGCGCTGCGAGACGACGCCGCCACCCGCGGCGCGGCGATCGTGACGCCCGACCCCTATCTGTATTACGCGCGCCTCACGCAGTGGTGGGTCGCGCGAGTGCGCCCGGCAACCCCGATGGGAATCCATCCCAGCGCCACGGTCGATGTCAGCGCGGTGGTCGATCCCTCCGCAAGCGTTGGACCTGGTGCATCGATCGGGCCGGGCGCCAGTGTCGGCGCCCACACCCGGATCGGTGCGCGCGTGGTCATCGCCGACGGTTGCCACATCGGCGATCGCTGCATCGTGCATCCGGGTGCGGTGATCGGCGCCGACGGCTTTGGCTTCGCTCCCCATGAGGGACGCTGGG
>DATDES010000075.1:0-10030 GCA_036522975.1 Burkholderiaceae bacterium
AGGTGCAGTGGTGGAGACGAGGAGGATCGAACTCCTGACCTTCGCATTGTGAACGCGACGCTCTCCCAGCTGAGCTACGCCCCCACGACGGCTGCGGAGTTTAGCACCGGCCCTGCGGCGTCCCTCAGCGCGAGATCGAGTCGATGGTCTCGACGTTGAGCGACGCGTTGTAGCTGTAGCCCACAGCGTGATGCCGGTGGCGGTGAAGACGACGCTGTCTGCGGCACGCGTCTGGGGCGAGGTGAAACTCGCCACGTCGTGTCGGGCTTGCGCTCAATGCCGGGCTGGATGGTCCCCGAGTGCGGCGCGCGATGGGCGGACGACTATCATGAATTCTATGAGGCCCCATCTCGACGACCCCACCTGGCTCGACGCCCAATACAACAACCGCGCGCGCGTGGCGGACGCTGCGACCATTCTGGCGCGCTGGTCCGGAGCTTCGGCGCACGCCCGCGAGAGCAGCCCCGGCAAACGGCTCGACCTGCGCTACGGCGATGGTCCGGGCGAGACGCTCGATCTATTCCCGGCCGCAGCGCCCGGCGCGCCGGTGCTGGTGTTCATCCACGGCGGCTACTGGCGCGCGCTGGACAAGAGCGACCACTCCTTCGTCGCACCTGCCTTCGTGGCCGACGGAGCCACCCTCGTCGTGCCCAACTACGCACTCTGCCCGGCGGTCACGATCGAGCAGATTGCCATGCAGGTGGTGCGCGCCGTGGCCTGGACCTGGCGCCACATCGCCGCGCATGGGGGCGACCCATCGCGCATCGTGCTCGCCGGCCACTCGGCGGGTGGGCATCTGGCGGCGATGCTGCTGGCGTGCCGCTGGAAACAGGTGGCTGACGACCTGCCGCAGCAACCGCTGCGCGGTGCGCTGGCCATCTCGGGCCTGTACGACCTCGAGCCGGTGCGGCGCACCCCATTCCTGCAGGGCGACTTGCGCCTCACGCCTGCCCAGGTGGCGCGACTGTCGCCGGCGTTCTTTCCCCGGCCCAAAGGCGGCCCCCTCTACACCACGGTCGGCGCCAACGAGAGCGATGAGTTCCTGCGCCACAACCAACTGATCCGCGATCAATGGGGCCCCAGCGCGGTGCCCGTGTGCGAGACCGTCGCGGGCAGCGACCATTTCACTGTGCTGGAGAGCCTGGTTGACCCCGCCGGCCGTCTGCACGAACTGGCACTGCGCCTGCTCGGCCTGCGCTGACGGAGCGGGTTTGCCCAGGCTATGAGCCGCATTGATGCATTGAATTGCCCAACCGGCTGCGAATGCGGTACGGTCCATCTCCATCCCTCACTGCACAGGAGCACACCATGGCCTTGAAAGGATCGAAGACCGAGCAGAACCTGAAGGATGCCTTCGCGGGCGAGTCTCAGGCCAACCGCCGCTATCTGTATTTCGCGAACAAGGCCGACATCGAAGGCCAGAACGACGTGGCGGCCCTGTTCCGCTCTACGGCGGAAGGCGAGACCGGGCACGCGCACGGCCACCTCGAGTTCCTCGAGAACGGTTCGGGTGACCCGGCCACCGGCTTGCCGATCGGCAACAGCCGCCAGAATCTCAAGGCCGCCGTGGCCGGTGAGACGCACGAGTACACCGATATGTACCCCGGCATGGCCAAGCAGGCGCGCGAAGAGAGCTTCGACGAGATCGCCGACTGGTTCGAGACCCTGGCCAAGGCCGAGCGCTCGCACGCCAACCGCTACCAGAAGGCGCTCGACGCTCTGGTCGACTGAAGGCCTTCAACGTCCTGAACAAGGGGCCCCGTGCCCCTTGTTTTCTGTCCAGCGTAGCGATAGCGGAGCACTCTCATGCGCGAAGGCAATCTCGAAGCGCCAACCCGGCACGCGGTCGACTGGAAGAACCCGCTCTTCCACAACGAAGCCGACGCGATGAAGGAGATGGAGCGCGTCTTCGACATCTGCCACGGCTGCCGGCGCTGCGTGAGCCTGTGCCACAGCTTTCCGACGCTGTTCGACCTGGTCGATGCCACCGAGGACGGCGAGGTGCACGGCATCAAGAAGGAGGCCTACTGGAGCGTCGTCGACCAGTGCTACCTGTGCGACCTGTGCTACATGACCAAGTGCCCCTATGTGCCGCCGCACCCCTGGAACCTTGACTTCCCGCACCTGATGCTGCGCGCCAAGGCGATCAAGTTCAAGAAGGGCGGGGTCAAGAGTGGCGAGCGATTCCTTGCGGCGACGGATGTGCATGGCAGTTTCGCCGGCATTCCGATCGTCGTGCAGACCGTCAACGCGTTGAACAAGACCAAGTTCGCGCGCAGGTTGATGGACAAGCAGCTCGGCGTGCACCCCGATGCGTGGATGCCGGAGCTGGCCACGAGCCGCTTCCGTTGGAGCGCGAACAAGCAGGGCCGAGCCTCAGTGGTGACCAACGGCCAGCGCACGCCGGGCCGGGTGGCGATCTTCTCGACCTGCTACGTCAACTACAACGAGCCGGGGATCGGGCATGACCTGGTCAAGCTGCTGGAACACAACGAGATCCCGTACGTGATCGTCGAGAAGGAGAGCTGCTGCGGCATGCCCAAGTTCGAACTCGGTGACCTCGACGCGGTGGCGAAGCACAAAGATGCCAACATTCCGGTGCTGGCGAAGGTGGCACGAGAAGGCTTCGCGATCATCGCTCCGGTGCCGAGTTGCACGCTGATGTTCAAGCAGGAGCTGCCGCTGCTCTTCCCAGACGAAGCCGACGTCAAACTGGTCCAGGAGGCGATGTTCGACCCGTTCGAGTATTTCGTTGCACGCCACAAGGACGGCCTGCTGAAGGCCGACTTCAAGACGGCTCTCGGCAAGGTCAGCTACCACATCCCGTGTCATGGTCGGGTCCAGAAGATCGGCAAGAAGACCGAAGAGATGTTCAGGCTTGTCGGCAGCAAAGTCGACGTGAGGCTCAATACGGTCGAGCGCTGTTCGGGTCACGCGGGCACTTATGGCGTGAAGACGTCGACCCACCCGATCGCCTTGAAGATCGGCAAACCGGTCTTCAAGGCGATGACCAAGGACGAGCCTGACTACATCAGCAGCGATTGCGCGATGGCCGGCCACCACATCGCGCAAGGCATGCAGCAGGCCGGCACGCCGGCCAAGGCAATGCAGCACCCGCTGACTCTGATGCGCATCGCTTACGGGCTGACCTGAGGACAGGAGTGAACTTGATGACGATCGATCCGATCAAGCGGGAGAGCCTGATGACGCTCGAGGCCTACGCCAAGCAGCGCAAGGCCATCCGCACCGAGGCCATCGCCCACCGCAAGCTGCGCAGTGTGGCGCTGGGCGAGCATGTGACGCTGCAGTTCGAGGACGAACAGACGATCCGCCGCCAGATCCAGGAGATGCTGCACATCGAGAAGATCTTCGACGAGGATGGCATCCAGGGCGAGATCGACGCCTACGCCCCGCTGGTGCCCGATGGCAGCAACTGGAAGGCGACGATGCTGATCGAGTACCCCGATCCGCACGAGCGCAAGCGAGAACTGGCGCGCTTGATCGGCATCGAGGACCGCCTGTTCGTCGAGGTCGAGGGGCATGCCCGCGTCTATGCCATCGCCGATGAAGACCTCGAGCGTGAAAACGAAGAGAAGACCTCTTCGGTGCACTTCGTGCGCTTCGAGTTCAGTGACTTGCAGCGTGTCGCGATCCGTGCCGGCGCTGCAGTCAAGCTCGGCTGCGACCATCGCAACTACCCGTCGCATGTGCAGATCGCAGCGGAGACGCTGGCCAGCCTGGCGGGGGATTTGCGCGGCTAGACTGGCCGCATGTCATTGACCCTCGGCCCCATCGTTGCCGGCGTCTGGCGGCTGCGCGAGTGGCAACTCGACACGCCGGCGCTCGTGCGCTGGATCGAGCAGGCGCTCGCGCTTGGTGTCACCAGCTTCGACCACGCCGACATCTATGGCGGCTACTCGGCCGAGGCGGCCTTCGGCACGGCGTTGGCGGTGGCGCCGTCCTTGCGCGATCGCATTCAGATCGTCACCAAGTGCGGCATCAAGGCGGTCTCTCCAGCCCGACCCGAGCATTCGGTCAAGAGCTACGACAGTTCGCGCGTGCATGTGCTGGCCTCGGTTGACAACTCGCTGCGTTGCCTGCGCACCGACCATATCGACCTGCTGCTGATGCATCGGCACGACATACTGATGGAACCGGACGCTCTGGCCGACACCTTCCGCACGCTGCGCACCGCCGGGAAGGTGCTCCATTTCGGCGTCTCCAACCACACCCCCTCCCAGTTCGCGATGCTCCACCGGCGTTTTCCGCTGGTCACCAACCAGTTCGAGTTCTCGCCCCTGCACATGGGCGCGCTGGACGACGGCACGCTCGAGCAGGCCACCGATCTGAGGCTGCCGCCAATGATCTGGTCGCCGCTCGCAGGAGGGCGATTGCTGAGGGCAGGCGACGACGCGGCAAGGCGCGTGCGCGGTGTGCTTGAAGACCTGGGCCGGGCGCACAGTGCTTCGGCGGCGACGATGGCCTACGCCTGGCTGCGTCGCCACCCGTCGCGCCCGATTCCGATCACGGGGACGGGACGCGTCGAAGGGCTGCGCGAGGCATTGGCATCGATCTCAATCCAGCTCTCGGCCGAAGATTGGTATCGCATCTGGCAGGCCAGCGCGGGCCGGGCTCCGGCCTGAGACGGCGGCACAATCGCGCGCGCCACCACCAGAGACTGAGATGCCAACGAACCCCAGCCCCTTCGGTCTGATCGGCCTGGCCGTGATGGGCCAGAACCTTGCCCTGAACGTGGAGAGCCGCGGCTTCCAGGTCAGCGTGTTCAATCGGAGCGCACAGGCGACGCTGGATTTCCTTGCGGCACATCCGGAGCGGCACTTCGTCGGCGCGTCGACCCTGGTCGAATTCGTCGCCAGCCTCGCGAAGCCGCGAACCGTGATGTTGATGGTCAAGGCCGGTGCCCCCGTCGACGCCGTGATCGAGCAACTCGTGCCACTGCTCGACGCGGGCGACATCGTCATCGACGGCGGCAACAGTCTGTACACCGACACCGAGAGGCGCAGTGCAGCGCTGGCGGCGAAGGGACTGCGCTTCGTCGGTGCCGGCGTGTCGGGCGGGGAGGAGGGTGCGCGCAAGGGTCCGTCGATCATGCCGGGCGGGCCGGGCAGCACCTGGCAGGTGCTCAAGCCCATCTTCGAGAGCATCGCGGCCCGCGTCGATGGCCAGCCTTGCGTGATGCACATCGGCGAGGGCGGCGCCGGGCATTACGTGAAGATGGTGCACAACGGCATCGAGTACGGCGACATGCAGTTGATCTGCGAGGCCTACGCGCTGTTCCAAGCCGCGGGCCTGTCGACCGACGCAATGGCCGAGGTCTTCGGGCGCTGGAACGAAGGCGACCTGCAAAGCTACCTGATCCAGATCACTGCCGAAATCTTGCGCCAACGGGATGCGGCGTCCGGATCGCCGATCGTCGACCTGATCCTCGACAAGGCAGGGCAGAAGGGCACCGGGCAGTGGACCCTGATCAATGCCGCCGAGAACGCGGTGGTCGTCAGCACGATCAATGCCGCGGTCGAAGCGCGTGTGCTGTCGTCGATGAAGGCCGCCCGCGTGGCGGCGAGCGCGCAGCTGCGCGGGCCCGCTGGGCGTCTCGATACACCGCACGCCGCGCTGATCGCTAAGGTGCACGACGCGCTGTATGCCTCCAAGGTGATCAGCTACGCACAAGGCTTCGACCTGATGCGCGCCATGAGCGAAAGGAAGGCTTGGCAACTCGACCTGGGCGGCATCGCGAGCATCTGGCGTGGCGGCTGCATCATCCGCGCGCGCTTCCTGAACCACATCACAGATGCCTTTCAGGCCCAGCCTGGGCTGGCCAACCTGATGCTGGCGCCCTTCTTTCGCGATCTGCTCAACCGCAGCCAAGAGGCATGGCGCGAGGTGGTCGCGCTGGCCGTCACGCACGGCATACCGGTGCCCGCCATGAGCGCGTCGCTCGGCTACTACGATGCCTACCGCAGCGCCCGCCTGCCGGCGAATCTGCTGCAGGCGCAGCGAGACTTCTTCGGCGCGCACACCTACGAACGGATTGACAGGCCGACGGGGGAAACCTTCCACACCGACTGGCCCGACGTGATTGGCTGAATGGGGGTCTTTTCTGGCTATGTGTGAATTAGCTATCATCAATTAAGTATTGATAGCATTTTCTCTATCATTGCGGGGTCCGTTTGACGAACCCATCACCAAGGAACCCGCACCATGAAAACCATCGGCGACAAGCTCGACACCTTCTCCATCACCGGCGTCAAGCCCGGGTTCAACCACCACGAGGAAAACGGCGTCTCGGCCTTCGAGACCATCACAGAGAAGAGTTTCCCGGGCAAGTGGAAGGTCATCTACTTCTGGCCCAAGGACTTCACCTTCGTCTGCCCGACCGAGATCGTCGGCTTCGACAAGATCGCCAAGCAGTTCGAGGAGCGTGACACGGTGCTGCTCGGCGGCTCGACCGACAACGAATTCAGCAAGCTCGGCTGGCGCCGCGACCGCAAGGACTTGAACAAGCTCGGCCACTGGAGCTTCGGCGACAGTAAAGGTTCGCTGGTCGACATGCTCGGCGTGCGTGACCGCAACGAAGGCGTGGCGCTGCGCGCCACCTTCATCGTCGACCCGGACAACGTGATCCAGCACGTCAGCGTCAACAACCTCAATGTCGGCCGCAACCCTGACGAGGTCCTGCGCATCCTCGACGGCCTGCAGACCGACGAGCTGTGCCCGTGCAATCGCAACGTCGGCGGCGGGACGCTGTAAGGAGGGCCGGAGATGGACTTCCTGCAAGCGATCAAGGACCGGATGCCCGAGTACGCGAAGGACATCAAGCTCAATCTTGACAGCACCATCGCGCGTTCGAGCCTCGCGCCCGAGGACGCGTTGGGCGTCGCGCTAGCGGCGGCCTTTGCTGCCGGGAGCCGGCCGCTGATCGAGGCCTTCAAGGCGGCAGTGCCGCCGGCAGAAGGCTACGCGGCACTCACCGCGGCGGCGCTGATGGGCATGAACAACACCTGGTACCCGTACGTCGAGATGGCTGCGGACGAGGACTTGAAGATCCAGCGCCCCGAACTGCGCATGAATGCCTACGCCGGCAGCGGGGGCGTGGCCAAGGCCAAGTTCGAGGCCTATGCACTGGCGTCGTCGATCGTCGGCAAGTGCCACTTCTGCGTGCAGTCGCACTATGCGCTGCTGAAGAAGGAGGGGTGGACGACGCAGCAGTTGCGCGACGTTGGCCGTATTGCGGCCGTTGTCACCGCGGCGGCGCAGGTGCTGGTGGCCGAAGGCGCCGCTTAGGCGCGGTCATTCACGCGGCGGTGCAGCAGGAATTGCCTGACCCCCGTCAGCGTGCGTTTGTAAGCAGGTCGCCGTCGACGTAGTACCAGCGGCCTGCTTCGCGAACGAAGCGGCTGATCTCGTGCAGGCGGTGCGCGCGGCCGCCGCGCTTGCTGACGGCAACGAACTCGACGCTGGCGTGATCGGGGTCGGCGGCCGTGTGGCGACGCACCTCCAGGCCCATCCAGCGCAAACCCGGCTCGTCAGGCGCCAGGCTTGCGGGCCGGGTATTCGGATGCCAAGTGTCGAGCAGATAGTCGCTCCGGCCGAGAACGAAGGCGCTGTAGCGTGACCGCATCAGGCACTGCGCGTCCGGCGCACACAGGTGTTGCGCGCCGGCATGCCAACGGCCGCAGCAAGCGAGATAGGGTCGTGCATCGCCGCAAGGGCAGGCATCACCGGACGCGGGCGGGTTCATTGCAGTGTCAGGGCTTACAAAACGACCGGGCCCCGACAAGCGGGGCCCTAGAACCGTGGCTAATCGGGCGGCGCTTACTTGATCGACAGCACCCAGGCGGCGAGCGTCTTCGCCTCAGCGTCGCTGACCTGCGGGTTCGCCGGCATCGGGACCGCGCCCCAGACGCCAGAACCTCCCTTGAGAATCTTTTGCGCCAACTTGTCGGCGGCGTCCTTCTGTCCGGCGTACTTGGCCGCGACATCCTTGTAGGCCGGGCCGATGACCTTCTTGTCGGCGGCGTGGCAGGCCATGCAGTTCTTCTTTTGCGCCATGTCGGCGTTGGCAAATGCTGGCGAGGCCAAGCTTGCACCGAACGCGAGGGCCAGAACGATCAGGGATTTCATGACTTCCTTCCGCTAGAGAGGGGGAGTGGCTGGGTTACAGTTTGCTGCAACGGCATTCTAGGCAAGTGCGTTGACACGCGAAGGCCGTGAGGAGTTCGACATGTGGTTTGTGGTGCTCGGTGTCCTGCTGATCGCCTTGAAGCTGGCGGATGTTGGCTTTGTTGCCGCGTGGACTTGGTGGTGGGTTCTGTCTCCCTTTGCAGCGGCTGCGGTCTGGTGGGCTTATGCCGACGCCAGCGGACTGACCAAGAAGCGCGAGATGAACAAGCTCGATGAGCGCAAACTCGAGCGCCGACGCAAGAGCCTGGAGGCCTTGGGCATCGATCGTGGAAAGCAAAAGGTCGAGGAGGCTGCGATGCGCGCCCGGCGCATGGCGGCCCAGCGAGTCGAGGGCCAGCGCGACCAGAAGCGCCAGCACAACGAGCAGGTCATCAGGGACAGCGTCTTCGACAGCCAGACCAGCACGACCTTCGAAGACTCCCAGCAGCGCGAACCGGGCGCCAAGGCAGGGCCGTCCTCGCCGACCTGAACCTCAGTCGAAGCGGTCGAGTACCGCCCCGACACTGGCACTGGCTGCATTGAACGCAAACTTGGCCAGCACGCCGCGGGTATAGCGCGGCTGCGGCTTGACCCACACTGCGCGACGCCGGGCCAATTCGGCATCGTCCACGTTCAGTTGCAACAGCAGGCGGTGGGCATCGATAGTGATCGTGTCGCCTTCGCGGACCAGCGCGATGCTGCCGCCCTCATAGGCTTCGGGCGCCACATGGCCGACAACCATGCCCCACGTGCCACCGGAGAAGCGGCCGTCGGTGATCAGGCCGACGGATTCGCCAAGGCCCTGGCCGATCAGGGCTCCGGTCGGGGCCAGCATCTCGGGCATGCCCGGACCTCCCTTGGGGCCCAAGTAGCGCAGCACCATCACGTCGCCCGCCTTGATCTGCTTGGCCATGATCGCCGCCAGCGCGGACTGTTCGTCGTCGAAGACGCGCGCCGGCCCGGTGATGACCGGATTCTTCAGGCCGGTGATCTTGGCCACGCAGCCTTCGGGCGATAGGTTGCCGCGCAGGATCGCGAGGTGGCCCTCGGCGTACATCGGCTCGGTGATCGGGCGGATCACGTTCTGGTCGGCACGCAGCGGCGGGACGTCGGCGAGGTTCTCGGCCAGTGTCTTGCCTGTGATGGTGATGCAGTCGCCGTGCAACAGGCCGGCGTCGAGCAGGCCCTTCATCACCGCCGGGATGCCTCCGGCGTGGTGCAGGTCGATCGCCAGGTGTTTGCCGCTGGGCTTCAGGTCACACAGCACTGGCACCTTGCGCCGCACCCGCTCGAAGTCGTCGATGCTCCACTCGACCCCGGCCGCGTGGGCGATGGCCAGAAAGTGCAGCACGGCATTGGTCGAGCCGCCGGTGGCCATGATCACCGCGACCGCGTTCTCGATGCTCTTGCGGGTCACGATATCGCGCGGCTTCAGGTCGGCCTTCACGGCCTCGACCAGCACGCGCGCGGCCCGCCGGGTGTGTTCGACGATCTGGTCTTCGACGTTCGCCATCGTCGACGCGAAGGGCAGGCTCATGCCCAGCGCCTCGAAGGCCGAGCTCATCGTGTTGGCGGTGTACATGCCACCGCAGGAGCCGCTGCCGGGGATCGCGCGGCGCTCGATCTGGCAGAAGTCCTCTTCGCTCATGTTGCCAGCGCTGAACTGGCCCACGGCCTCGAACACGCTGACAATGTTCAGATCCTGGCCCTTGTACTTGCCGGGCAGGATGGTGCCGCCGTAGACATAGATCGCCGGGACGTTCGCGCGCAGGATGCCCATCATGCCGCCGGGCATGTTCTTGTCGCAGCCGCCGATAACCAGCACGCCATCCATCCACTGCCCGCC
>DATDES010000076.1:0-3298 GCA_036522975.1 Burkholderiaceae bacterium
CAACCCCCCTCGTAATGCAAACGCTCACCGGTGCAAGCCGGGGCCCCCGGTCGGAAACCCACGTGCGCTCACTACGCCTTGGCGCCGCCGACCCGCTTTTGTCTGTGGAACAGCGGCTGCAACATACAGCTACGCAGCAACGGACAACACCAATCGAGTGGCAGGCGCCCGGTCAGGCCTGTGCCAGCACATTTGGTGGTAGCCGCTACGATCCGGGTCCCGACGAGCCCCGCATGAACGCACTCGACCCCACCGGCTGGCGCGCCGCCTTCGCCCTGCTGCGGCCTGCAGCGCTGACCATCGATGCGCGCGAGCGCCTGCGCGTGATACTCGGAGTCGGTGCCGGGCTGCTCTTGGCCGCGCTGCCGTCGATGTGGCTTGAATCGACCTTCGGGCTTGGCCTGCCCTGGCTGGTAGCGCCGATGGGCGCGAGTGCAGTCATCGTCTTCGCCCTGCCGTCGAGTCCGCTCGCCCAGCCGTGGGCCGTGGTCGGAGGCAATGCAGTGTCGGCGCTGGCGGGCATCGCCGTCGTGCAACTGGTACAGGCCGGACCGTGGTCCATGGCCGCGCCGGCGCTCGGCGGAGCTGGAGCGGTTGGCCTGATGATCCTGCTGCGCTGCCTGCATCCTCCCGGCGGCGCGGTGGCGCTGTTGATCGTCCTTGGCGGCGTGGTGAACTGGCAATTCGCGCTGTTCCCGATCGCCGCCAACTCGGTGTTGCTGGTGTTGGCCGCAGCGCTGTACAACCGCGCCACCGGCAAGGCCTATCCACACCCGCAGCGCGAGGCGGCCGCGCCGACGATCGAGGGCCGCTTCGTTGATGCCGATATCGACCGCGTGCTGGCCCGCTACAACGAGGTGCTCGACGTGCCGCGCGATGAACTGCGCGCGCTGCTCGAGGCGGCCGAGTCAGAAGCCTACCTGCGCCGCCTCGGCGAGCTTACGTGCACCGAGGTGATGTCGCGCGAGGTGCTGAGCGTCGAATTCGGTACCGCACTGCAGGACGCCTGGACCCTGCTGCGCGACCAGCGCGTCAAGGCGCTGCCCGTCGTCGACCGTGCACGTCGTGTGGTCGGCGTCGTGACGGTCGCGGATTTCATGCGCGCCGCTGATCTGGACGTCCACGCCGGCTTCGCGACAAAGCTGCGCTTGTTCCTGAAGCCCAGCCCGGGTGTGATGTCGGTCAAGGCGGAGGTCGTCGGGCAGATCATGACCCGCCGCGTGCAGGTGGTCAGCGCCTCCCGCAGCCTCGCGTCGATGGTGCCCGTTTTTGCGAGCACCGGGCACCACCACATTCCCGTCGTCGACGACGAGCTCCGGCTGATCGGCATCCTGACCCAGACCGACGTGGTGCGAGCGCTGGCCCACCGCGGCTGAAGCCGCGCTGATGGGCGCATCGAATCGCGCGCCGCATGGCGCTTCAGCCGGCGGCTGCGAGGGGTGGTCCACGGCGGTAGCCGTAGGGGCAGACCGGGCCTTGTGCATGGTCCGCTGTGGTGGTTCGCCGCGCCAAACGACTGCTGCCGGCCTTCACGAACAGCGGCTGTCCGGCTGCAAGATTCATTCAACTGAGCTGCCGACAAGATGCTATGTGGGACTTGGTCAAACCGACACCGTTGAACTACAACGGGATTTCCAACCCTCTACGCAAAGGAGACGGAAATGACGACGACCCAGACAGTCCTGCAAGGCAAGGATGCGGTGACCCAGGGTGAGCTGTACATGAGCTTCGAGCTCGGCGACAAGTCGTGGAAGTTGACGATGAGCGACGGCCGGCGGGGCCCAGGCCGGTACAACGTCGATGCCGGTGACACGGCTGCGGTCCTGGATTGCGTGTCCAAGGCGCGAGCGCGCTGCGGCCTGAGCGCCGAGGCGAAGGTGCAATCCTGCTACGAGGCCGGCCGCGACGGCTGGTGGCTGCACCGCTGGCTGATCGAGCAAGGCATCGACAACATCGTGGTCGACTCCGCCAGCATCGAAGTCAACCGGCGCGCCAGGCGCGCCAAGACCGATCGGCTCGATGGCGACAAGCTGCTGGCGATGCTGCTGCGCCACCACGCCGGCGAGCGTGTGTGGTCGGTGCTGCACGAGCCGACGCCCGAGGACGAGGACGCGCGCCGTACGCACCGCGAACTCGCCCGGCTGATGCACGAGCGCACGGCGCACACCAACCGCATCAGCTCGCTGCTCGTGCTGCACAACCTGCGGCCTCACATCGTCATCGGTGGGCGCGACTGGGCTGGCTGGTGGCAGGCCCACAGTGTGCAGGTGCCCCCGCAGTTGCGCGCCGAACTGGAGCGCGAGGGCGCGCGGCTGGCCTTGGTCAAGCAGCAGATCAAGGCGTTGGAAGCCGCACGGCGCGAAGCGTTGGAGGACGGCCAGCAGCCGCTGGTGGCGCAGCTGGCCCAGCTGCGCGCGATTGGGCCGAAGGGCGCCTGGGTGCTGGTCAAGGAGTTGTTCGGCTGGCGGCGCTTCGCCAACCGGCGCGAGCTGGCCGGCTGCCTGGGGTTGGCGCCCACGCCCTACGACAGCGGCGGCAGCCAGGTCGAGCAAGGCATCAGCAAGGCCGGCAACAAGCGAGCGCGGGCCTTGCTGGTGGAGCTGTCGTGGGGTTGGCTGCGCCTGCAGCCCGACAGCGAGCTGACGCAGTGGTTCAACCGGCGCTTCGCCGCTGGAGGCAAGCGCATGCGCCGCATCGGTATCGTCGCATTGGCCAGGCGCCTGGCGATCGCACTGTGGCGCTACCTGCAGCACGGCGAGATCCCAGCCGGGGCCACGCTCAAGCCAGCCGCGGCCTGAGGCAGCCGTCTCGTCCCGACACACGGCTCGGTCTGAAAACGCATCATCATGATCAAAGGTCGACGCGCCCGCAGCGTCCGCGGGTCCCTCCATGGGGACCGTCCTCAAAGATGGGGCGCGTCGGTAACCGGGGTTTGCCCAGGCGCATTGCGCGCATTGAGCATGTGGTGCAAGGTGTGCCCACCCTGCACGGATAGAAGTTCGTCCGAGCACTGGCTCGAACGCTCGTCACACCCCGACCTCGGATCAGGATGCATCGCTCGACCGAGTCGCCCCAAGCCAAGCACCTTACGCGCCTTTGTGCGGGGCCCATGATGTGCCACCCATCGATGCCGCGATCAAAAACGGCTTGACAAACCAGTCCTCATAGAAGCGGACGCTCGCCACCGGCTCCTTACGCTGCATTGCAGTCCGCGACGACGTGAACCACAACGGCGGCAGCGGGTCGCAAGGTCACGCTCGCGAATACGTCAGTGTCGCCATCAGAGCGACTCTTGCTG
>DATDES010000077.1:0-9175 GCA_036522975.1 Burkholderiaceae bacterium
CGCGGGAATGGCCTGCTGGTTTGGCGCCGCACCGGTATAGAACACGTTCTTGCTGAGCTCTTCACCCTCGTACTGCACCGGGTAGAACAGCAGACCGTTCATTTCCTCGTACACCGGGAGCACCGACTTGCGGCTGACGCTGGTCCAGCAGCCGAAGGTCACCGCCACCTTGTCCTGGCCGATGAGCTGCTTGGCCTTCTCGGCGAACAGCGGCCAGTTGGAGGCCGGGTCGACGACCACCGGCTCGAGCTTCTTGCCCAGGAGGCCGCCCTTGGCGTTGACCTCGTCGATGGCCATCAGCACGGTGTCCTTGAGCACCGTCTCCGAGATCGCCATCGTGCCGGACAGCGAATGCAGCACGCCGACCTTGATGGTGCTTTGAGCAAGGGCGGGCGTGGCCACGCCCGCGGCGATGAGTGCGGCGGCCAGCAGCTTGAGGCCGGCGCGACGGGGGATGGAATTCATTGAGACTCGCTCCTGTTCGAGGGTGGGTGTGATTGCCATCCGTGACGTTTGCAACGAGCGTGCCAGCTGGCGCGGGCCTTCACGCACCAATTCGTTGCGTGGAAGCCGCCCCGGTGCGGGGCACAGCGCTTGCTGTTTGCACTCGGGGCGGCGCTGGCCCCGCTTATCGACTTAAGCTGCGCACCGCCCCGTACCGACACTGGAGCCACCCTTGGAGCTGACCCCGCGCGAGAAGGACAAGCTGCTGATCTTCACGGCCGCCCTGCTGGCCGAGCGCCGCCGTGCGCGCGGCCTGAAGCTCAACTATCCCGAGGCCGTGGCCCTGATCAGCGCCGCAATCATGGAAGGCGCGCGCGACGGCAAGACCGTCGCCGCCCTGATGAGCGAGGGCAAGACAGTGCTGACGCGCGGCGACGTGATGGACGGTGTCGCCGAAATGGTCCCGGAGATCCAGGTCGAAGCGACCTTCCCCGACGGCACCAAATTGGTGACCGTGCACCAACCGATTGCATGAACACAGGCCTGCCCATGAAACCCGGCGAACTGTTTGCGGATGGTCCCGACGTCCAGATCAACGTCGGCCGGCGCGCGATCACGCTGGTGGTCGAAAACGCCGGCGATCGCCCGATCCAGGTCGGCTCGCACTATCACTTCGCCGAGACCAACGCCGGACTGCGCTTCGACCGCACGGCCGCGCGCGGGATGCGCCTTAACATCGCGTCGGGCACCGCGGTTCGCTTCGAGCCCGGCCAGCAGCGCACGGTCGAGCTGGTCGACTACGCCGGCGATCGCACGGTGTACGGGTTCCGCGGCCTCGTGCAAGGGAAACTCTGATGGCCCAGATTGGACGCCGTGCCTATGCCGAGATGTTCGGCCCGACCACCGGTGACCGCGTGCGCCTGGCCGACACCGAACTGATCGTGGAGGTCGAGCGCGACCTCACGGTGTACGGCGAAGAAGTCAAGTTCGGCGGCGGCAAGACCATCCGCGACGGCATGGGCCAGAGCCAGCGGATCAACGGCCCGCTTCCGGACGACGCCTGCGACTGCGTGATCACCAATGCCCTAATTCTCGATCATTGGGGCATCGTCAAGGCCGATATCGGCCTGAAGGGCTCGCGCATCGCGGCCATTGGCAAGGCCGGCAACCCGGACGTGATGCCCGGCGTGGACATCGTCATCGGCCCGGGAACCGAGATCATCGCTGCCGAGGGCCTGATCGTCACTGCGGGTGGCATCGACAGCCACATCCACTTCATCTGCCCGCAGCAGATCGAGGAAGCGCTGATGTCGGGCGTGACGACCATGCTCGGCGGGGGCACCGGCCCGGCAACCGGCACCCTGGCGACGACCTCGACGCCAGGCCCGTCCAACATCGCCCGCATGCTGCGCGCGGCCGACGCCTTCCCGATGAACCTCGGATTCCTTGGCAAGGGCAACGCGAGCCGGCCCGACGCGCTGCGCCAGCAGGTCGAGGCCGGCGCGATCGGCCTCAAGCTCCACGAGGACTGGGGCACCACGCCCTCGGCGATCGACCAGTGCCTGGCGGTGGCCGACGAAACCGACATCCAGGTCTCGATCCACAGCGACACGATCAACGAGAGCGGTTTCGTCGAGGACACGATCGCCGCCACGAAGGGCCGCACGCTGTGCGCCTTCCACACCGAAGGTGCTGGCGGCGGCCATGCCCCGGACATCCTGCGCGTGGTGGGTGAAGCGAACTTCCTGCCCTCGTCGACCAACCCGACGATGCCCTTCACCGTGAACACGGTCGATGAGCACCTCGACATGCTGATGGTCTGCCACCACCTCGATGCGTCAATCGCCGAGGATCTGGCCTTCGCGGAAAGCCGGATCCGGCGCGAGACGATCGCGGCCGAGGACATCCTGCACGACCTCGGCGCAATCAGCATGATGAGCAGCGACAGCCAAGCCATGGGCCGGGTCGGCGAGGTCCTGATCCGCACTTGGCAAACTGCACACAAGATGAAACTGCAGCGCGGCGCACTGGCCGGTGACGCGCGGCCCGGAGGGCTGCCGGCCGATTCGGAGCGTAACGACAATTCGCGCGTCAAGCGCTACGTCGCCAAGTACACCATCAATCCGGCGATAGCCAACGGCATCGCGCACGAGGTCGGCAGCCTCGAGCCCGGCAAGTGGGCCGACATCGTGTTCTGGCGCCCGGCCTTCTTTGGCGTCAAGCCGAGCCTCATCATGAAGGGCGGCTTCATCGCGGCTGCCGCGATGGGCGACGCCAACGCCAGCATCCCCACGCCGCAGCCGGTTCATTACCGGCCGATGTTCGGCGCCTTCGGTGGTGCGCTGGCTCAAACCTCGCTCAGCTTCGTCAGCCAGGCGGCCCTCGCGTCCGGGGTGGCCGAAAGCTACGGCCTGCACAAGCGCCTGGCCGCGGTGAAGGCCTGCCGCAGCGTGAAGAAGAACGACATGGTCCACAACGACTCACTGCCGGTGATGCAGATCGATGCCCAGACCTACGAGGTGCGTGCGGACGGCCAGCTGCTGACCTGCGAGCCGGCCGCGGTGCTGCCGATGGCGCAGCGATACTTCCTGTTCTGAGGCCGGTGCGCGGTTGGCGCGCGCCGCCACCGTTAGGGGTGTGTCCATGCTGACCGTCAACAAGCTCATCACGCAGGCCCGCGGCCTGGCCCCGGTGCTGATCAGGCGTGCGAGCACGGTCGAACTCGATTGGGACACGCGCCAAAAGAGCCGCTTCGACACCACCGACAGTGCGGGCCGCCGCCTCGGTGTGTTCCTGCCCCGCGGTAGCGTGGTGCGCGGCGGCGACGTCCTGGTAACCGAGGACGGCTCGCTGGTGCGTGTGGTGGCGGCAGCGCAGCCGGTACTGCGAGTCTCGGCCTGTGCCGAACACGGCACGCCGCTCGACCTGATGCGTGCGGCCTACCACCTCGGCAACCGCCATGTGCAGCTCGAAATCCACGGCGACCACCTGCAGCTCGAACCCGATCCGGTGCTGGCCGACATGCTGCTTGCGATGCACCTGACCGTCAACAAGAACCAAGCGCCGTTCGAGCCCGAAGCCGGCGCCTACGCGGCCGAAGGCCATGCCCATGCCGGGGCGCACGACCACGACCATGATCACGGTCACCACCACTAGGTCTCGATGAGCCCGGCGTCGAGCTCACTGCTGCAGCTGTTGTGGCTGGCCTCGCCAGCCCTGCCGGTCGGCGGGTTCAGCTATTCCGAAGGCCTCGAGGCGGCGATCGAGGCCGGCAAGGTGCATCACGAAGCCAGCGCGCAGGTCTGGCTGGCCGATCAGCTCGCCCTGGGCCTGGCGCGCAGTGAACTGCCGCTGCTGGCCAAGGCGATCGCGGCCTGGAGCGCACACGACGCCGAACGCATCGTGGCCCTGAATGCCTGGGCGCTGGCGACGCGTGAAACGAGCGAGATGCGGCGCCAGAGCGAGCAGATGGGCCGCTCGATGCACGACTGGCTGCACCAGCGCAAGCCCGCCGACCCGCGACTGGCCACGCTGTCTGCGTTGTCGCCAGCGCCGGCCTGGCCGATCAGCTTTGCGCTCGGCGCAGCCCAGAGCGGCGCAGAGGTGGGCGATGCGCTGCTCGCCTTCGGCTTCGGCTGGGCCGAGAACATGGTCCAGGCGGCGCTGAAGTCGATGTCGCTCGGCCAGGCCGGCGGCCAGCGCATCCTTGGCGTGCTGGCCGCCGAACTGCCCGCTGCCGTCGATGCCGCGCTCGCCCTGCCCGACGGTGACCGCCAGGCGTTCATGCCAATGCTCGCCATCCTGTCGTCCCAACACGAAACCCAGTACTCGAGGTTGTTCCGCTCATGACATCCAGGCTTCACAACATCCACGGCCGCAACAAAAAGCTGCCGCCGCTGCGCGTCGGCGTCGGTGGCCCGGTCGGCTCGGGCAAGACGACCCTGGTCGAGAAGTTGTGCAAGGCCATGCGCGAGCGCTGGGACCTGGTCGTCGTCACCAACGACATCTACACCAAGGAAGACCAACGCCTCTTGACGGTCGCCGGTGCGCTCGAGCCCGAACGCATCATGGGCGTCGAGACGGGCGGCTGCCCGCACACCGCGATTCGCGAGGACGCGAGCATCAACCTCGAGGCGGTCGACCGCATGCTGGACAAGTTTCCCGATGCTGACATCGTGTTCATCGAGTCCGGCGGCGATAACCTGGCCGCGACTTTCAGCCCCGAGCTGTCGGACCTGACGCTCTACGTCATCGACGTCGCCGGCGGCGAGAAGATCCCGCGCAAGGGCGGCCCCGGCATCACCAAGAGCGACCTGCTGGTGATCAACAAGACCGACCTCGCCCCTTATGTCGGCGCCGACCTGGCGGTGATGGAGGCCGACACCCGGCGGATGCGTCCGCTGCACGCGTCGACGCGGCCCTACGTGATGACCAACCTGAACACGAACGACGGCCTGGCCACGGTGGTGCGCTTCATCGAGACCCGCGGTCTGCTGGAGCCGGCTGCCGTCTGAGCCTCGGGGCCCGGAGACGGCGCGGTATTCTCCCCGCCCATGTACGCGTCCTTCTTCGGCCTCAAGCACGAGCCCTTCTCGATCGCGCCGGACCCGCGCTACTTGTTCATGAGCGAGCGCCACCGCGAGGCGCTGGCCCATCTCTTGTATGGCGTCAAGGGCGCGGGCGGCGGCTTCGTCCTGCTGACCGGCGAGATCGGTGCCGGCAAGACCACCGTCTGCCGCTGTCTGCTGGAGCAGATCCCCAAGCGCTGCAACGTGGCCTACATCTTCAACCCCAAGCTGACCGCGCTGGAGTTGCTGAAGACGGTCTGCGACGAGTTCCACGTGCCCTACCAGCACGAGGGCGCGGGCAATCCGACAGTCAAGGACTACCTCGATCCGCTGAACGACTTCCTCCTCAAGACGCATGCGGTCGGCCTGAACAACGTGCTGATCATCGACGAGGCGCAGAACCTGTCGGCCGGCGTGCTCGAACAACTGCGCCTCTTGACCAACCTCGAGACCAGCGAGCGCAAGCTGCTGCAGATTGTGCTGATCGGTCAACCCGAGCTGCGCACGATGCTGGCCCGACCGGAACTGGAACAGCTGGCGCAGCGCGTGATCGCGCGCTACCACCTCGACGCACTGAGCGAAGAAGAAACGGGCAAGTACTTGCGCCACCGCCTCGGCGTGGCGGGGCTGACCACCGCGAACCCCTTCTCCAGGCGCGCGATGCGGCGCATCCACCAGCGCGCACGCGGGGTACCGCGGCGCATCAACCTGCTCGCCGACCGCGCCCTGCTCGGCGCCTACGCCGACGGCGTGGCACGTGTCGACAAGTCCATCGTCGACAAAGCGGCGGCCGAGGTCTTCGGCCCGGACGAGCGCATGGTCTGGCTTCGTCGTGCGGCGCCATGGGCCGCCGGCGTGGCCGCGGGTGCCGTGATGGCAGCCGGTACCACGCTGTGGCTGACCCGTGACCCGTCGGCCGCGCCGGCCAAACCCAGCGTGGCCGGCGCCAGCGCGCCGATGGCCGTGAAGCCGACACCCGCGCCTGCACTGGCGCCAGCCGCATCGGCGGCGGGAGTCCCGCCTGCGGCGAGCAACACGGCTCCGATCTTCGTCTCCGCATCCGACCTGAGCGCCCGGTTCCCGGACGCCCTGCGCCGCGAGGCCGATGCCTGGCGAGAGCTGGCTCCGTTGTGGCCGAGCGGTGGCCCGGCGGCCAACGCGGCCGACCCATGCGTGCCGACCCCGCCCTCGATCTGGCAATGCTTCAAGAGCAACAGCGGCGGACTGTCGCTGATCCGCCAACTCGACCGGCCTGGCATCCTGACCCTGCGCGACGACGCCGGCCGGTCGGTATATGCCTTGCTGCTGGCGCTCGACGAGCGCAGCGCCACATTGCGCATCGGGGCCCAGCGCATCGTCATCGCGCTGGTCTCATTGGCCAACTTGTGGCAAGGCGACTTCGCCACCTATTGGCAGGCACCCGTGGGCTACCAGCGTGTGCTCGGCGAGGGCGAGAGCGGCCCGCTCGTCGACCAGCTCGCGATCCAGCTTGCGGCCCTGCGCGGCGAAGCACCGCCCCAGGGTGCCCAACGCTTCGACGTCACCCTGAGGTCCAGGCTCCAGGCCTTCCAGTTGGCACAGGGCCTGAAGCCCGACGGCCTGGCCGGCCCGACGACCTATATGCAACTGGCGCGCGCGTCGGGTTCCACGAACGAGCCGCGGCTGGCGGTCAAACGCTGATGTCGTACATCCTCGATGCGCTGAAGAAGGCCGACGCCGATCGCGAGCGCGAAGCGGCGGCCGTGCCCAACCTGCATGCGCAGGGCGATGCCGCCTTCGGCCCGGCTTCTGCACGCCCGGCCGGCTGGTTGCTGCTGGCGATCGCGGCGGCGGCCGTCGCGCTGGTCGTGCTGGGCTGGCAGTGGGTCAGTGCCCCGCCTCAGGACCCAAAACCGGCGCCAGCCCTGGCGCAGACGCCTGCAACACCTTTGCCGCAGTTGCCAGCACCGCTGCCGGCAACTCGGCCGCCATCGACCGAAGGTCCGGTGCACCCCTCCGCGCCGCAGCCTGTCACGCCGCGCGCGCCGGTGATCGCCACCGTCAGCCCGTCGCCGCGGCGAGCCGCGCAAGCTCCGGCTCCGCCCCCCGCGCTGACGTCGACCACGCCCACACCCGTCGCCGCCACCCAGGCCGCCGCGCCCAAACCGGCGGCCTCCGCTGTGCGCCTGCCGACGCTGGCCGAACTGCCGGCCGACGTTCGCGGCCAAATGCCGGCACTGACTGTCGGTGGCTCGGTCTATTCGCCACAAGCCGCCAGCCGGATCGTGATCCTCAACGGCCAGGTCTTCCGCGAGGGCGACAAGCCCATCGACGGTCTGACCGTCGAGCAGATCGGCCTCAGGTCAACCGTGCTGGCGTTTCGCGGAACGCGCTTCGAACTCAAGCATTGAGCACCTCGGCGTACAGCGCGAGGTAAGACTTCGCGGCGCTGTCCCAGCCGAAGTGCTGCGCCATCGCGCGGCCACGCACGCAGCCCCAGTCGCTGGGCCGGGCCCACAGCGCGAAGGCCCGGCGCAACGCACGCGTCAAGTCGGCCGCATCGAAACGTTCGAAGACGAAACCGGTGGCACGTTCGTCGGCCAGGTCTTCCAGCGTGCAGTCGACGACCGTGTCAGCCAGGCCACCGGTACGGCGCACCAGCGGCAGGCTGCCGTACTTCAAGGCGTACAGCTGGGTCAGGCCGCAGGGCTCGAAGCGCGATGGCACCAGGCTCACGTCGCTGCCCGCAAAAATGCGGTGCGCTAGCGCCTCGTCGTAGCCCTGGCGCAGCGTCACCTGATGCGGGTGGCCCTTGGCCGCGCGCGCGAAAACGGCCTCGAGCGCCGCATCGCCGCTGCCGAGCACGACCAACTGCGCGCCGCGCTCGACGATCGCCGGCAAGGCCTCGGCCAACAGATGCAGGCCCTTCTGATCGGTCAGGCGGCTGACCACCGTGAACAGCGGCGCGTCGGTCTGCAAATCGAGGCCGCACTCGCGCTGCAGCGCCGCCTTGCACGCGGCCTTCCCTGCCATCCGCTCGGCGCCGTAGGGCTGGGCGATGGACAAGTCGGTGGCCGGGTTCCAGACCGCTTCGTCGACGCCGTTCAGGATACCGCTCAGAACCTTGGTCCGCGAACGCAACAGCCCATCGAAGCCGCAACCGAGTTCGTGGCCCTGGATCTCGCGCGCATAGGTCGGGCTGACAGTCGTCACGCGGTCGGCAAAGTGCAGCCCGGCCTTCATGAACGACAACTGGTGGTGAAACTCGACGCCATGCGTGGCATAAGCCTCGGCGGGCAGGCCCAGCTCGGCGAAGGACGCGGGGGGAAAGAGGCCTTGGTAGGCCAGGTTGTGGACCGTGAAGACGCTGGCCGCCTGGGTCTTGCCAGCGCTGCGCGCGTACGCCAGGTAGGCCGCCGCGAACCCGGCGTGCCAGTCGTGTCCGTGCACGATTTGCGCGCGCCATGTCGCATCGATGCCTTCGGCGAGGCGCGCCGCGGCCAGGCCGAGGGCGGCAAAACGGCGCTGGTTGTCCGCAAAGGGCTTGCCGCTGCCGTCGCCGTAGGGCGTACCGGTGCGGGCATAGAGGCCCGCGTGGCGGAGCAGATAAACCTGGAGGCCGGCCAGCGCGGGCACGTCGAGGTGCCCACGCAGCAGTTCCGCCGGCTCGCCGCCCCAGGGCAGCTCGATGGCCGCGACAACGCGTGAGTCGCGCATCGCGGCACGCAACGGCGCCAGCGCCGGCAGCAGCACCCGTGTATCGGCGCCGGCATGCGTCAGGGCCACCGGCAGCGCGCCCATCACGTCGGCCAGCCCACCGGTCTTGACCAGCGGGAAGATCTCGGCGCCGACATGTAGCACGCGTAGCGCCGCCGCCTGGCGCCGCGCAGCCGCCCCGGGGGCCGAAGCGCGAACCATTACAGCTGAGCCAGCATGGCGCGTGTGATCAGCACCACCCCGCCTTCGGTGCGCTCGAAGCGAGCCGCATCGGCGGCCGGGTCCTCACCGACGACGAGGCCCTCGGGCACGACGCAGCCGCGGTCGATCACGACCTTCTTCAGCCGCACGTTGCGACCCACCTGCACGTACGGCAGGATCACCGCCTCCACGATCTGCGACCACGAATTCGTGCGCACGCCGGTGAACAGCAGCGAGCGCCGCAGCTCGCTGCCCGAGACGATGCA
>DATDES010000078.1:0-4339 GCA_036522975.1 Burkholderiaceae bacterium
AGCGCAGGAAGCCAATGATCTGCTCCTCGGTGAATCGCCTCTTCATCGGTCCGATCCCTTCTCGGGATGATCGGACTCTAGAACTTCCTGCTACGAACCTCCGGCGTCGGCGCAGCTCCTACCTCGATTCCTTGCGCCGCCAACGACTCAGTGGCTCACAGAGCGAGCTTGCTGAGCTTCATCGCTAATCAGGTGGCGTCATGCCGGGTCCACTTGCCAGCTGGTTCAGGCACTCGTGGAGCTACGCCGTAAGGGGCTTGAACCAGGTAATAGGACATGGTGCATGCCCCCGCGCAAGACCCGCCCCAAACATGCCATGCCGAGCGCAAGAGCGCGGGCGCCGTTCGGGCAACGAGAACGGGCCGTTTCGCAGCCGTAGGCGAAGGGCCGAAATTTCGCAATCCGAAGTGCTGAGCCCAGCCGCATCCTGCAAGCCCGGCAGAATCCCGACTCACTCCGCTGCTCCTTCGCGACACCGCCTCCATGCGCTTTCTGCAATACCGGGACCTCGACCTGCGCCGGGTCAAACCGGCCTTCACCAAGGTGCGTGCAGCCATCGAAGCCGGCGACTTCAAGAGCCCCGATGTCAAGAAGCTGCATGCGGGCAACTATTACCGCGCCAAGCTTGACCACAGTAACCGCTTGCTTCTGCAGTTCGCGCGCCACGATGGCGAGACGGTGTGCTTGGCTCTGGAGGTCATCGAGAACCACGCCTACGACAAGTCGCGCTTTCTGCGCGGCGCGCCGATCGACGAAGCCAAGATAGAGCGCGAGCCGGGCATCGACCCGGCCCACTGCGCCGCCGAGGCCGTGCCGTTGCGCTGGCTGCACGCCACCCGCGCCGAATTCGAGCTGCTCGACAAGCCCATCGTCTTCGACGACGCCCAGGAGGCCGTACGGCGAGCGCCGGCGCCCGTGGTGCTGGTCGGCTCGGCCGGCTCGGGCAAGACGGCCGTCACGCTGGCCAAGCTGCGCGAAGCCCAGGGCCGGGTGCTCTATGTCACGCAGTCGCCCTACCTGGCGCAGTCGGCGCGTGCCCTGTACGACGCCCATGGTTACGACAACCCGGCACAGGAAGCCGAGTTCCTGAGCTACCGCGAGTTCCTGGAAACGCTGCAGGTGCCGAAGGGCAGGGAACTCGGCTTCAACGCCTTTCGCGGCTGGTTCGATCGGCATCGCGGCGCCACCAGGGCGCTGGGCGACATCGATGCCCACGCGCTGTTCGAAGAGTTCCGCGGCGTGATCGGCGCCCAGCCTACAGGGCCGCTGAGCCTGCACGACTACCTGGCGCTCGGTACGCGGCAAACTCTGCTGGCCCTGGCCGCGCGCGAAGCAGCGCACACCCTTTTCGGCCGCTACCGGCAATGGTTGTCCGATAGCGGCCTGTTCGACCTGAATCTCGTCGCGCACGCGTGGCGGCCGCTGGCACAGGCAACCTACGACTTCATCGTCATCGACGAGGTGCAAGACCTCACCGGGGTCCAACTCGCACTCGTGCTGGCCTGCCTCAAGGCGCCTGGCCAGTTTCTGCTGTGCGGCGACTCGAATCAGATCGTCCACCCCAACTTCTTCTCCTGGGCGGCCGTTAAGACTATGTTCTGGCAAGGCCTGGCCGGCGAGGCCGCACAGCGCCAACAATTGCAGGTGCTACAGGCCAACTTCCGCAACACCCAGGCGGTGACGCAGTTGGCCAACACGCTGCTGAAGATCAAGCAGGCGCGCTTCGGTTCCATCGATCGCGAGAGCAACTTCCTGGTGCACAGCGCATCGGGCGAGGCGGGCGACGTGACTCTGATCCAGGCAAAGGACACCGCACTCAAACAACTTGACGCCATCACGCGAGCATCGGTGCGGCACGCGGTGATCGTGCTGCGCGACGAAGACAAGCCCTCGGCACGGGCGCAGTTCCACACGCCATTGGTCTTCTCGGTGCATGAGGCCAAAGGGCTGGAGTACGCGCATGTGCTGTTGCTGGGCATCGTCTCGGGCCAACGCGCGGCCTACGCCGAGGTCTGCGATGGTGTGACCACGCAAGACCTCGAACGCGACGAGCTCGAGTACCGGCGCGCCAGAGACAAGGGCGACAAGGCGCTCGAGTTGTACAAGTTCTATGTCAACGCTCTGTACGTGGCGATGACGCGGGCCGTCGACAGCCTGACGATCGTCGAGTCCGACACCGGTCATCCGCTGCTGGACCTTCTCGGCCTGAAGGTCGGCATAGCCCATGCCGCGCCGGCACAGGCATCCACCAAGGAAGAATGGGCGCAGGAAGCGCGCAAGCTCGAACTGCAGGGCAAGGAAGAACAGGCTCGCGCCATCCGCGACACATTCTTGCAAGCCAAGCCGGTGCCGTGGACGCCGTGGAGTCGCCAACTCATCGAAGACCTGGCGCCCAAGGCGTTGGATCGCGACAACCCAAGCGCCAGACAAAAGCAGATGCTGTTGGACTATGCGCTCTGGCACGGTCAGCAGGCCTGGGTGGAACAGCTTGCGCGCGCCAACTTCCAGCCGGCGCGCAGTCTGGCGCCCGAGGGTGACTTCGGCTGGATCGGCGAATCGGCCATGCTGCGCGTGCAACTGCCCGACTGGAAGCGGCAACAGGAACTGTCGCTACGCACGGTCGCCGCATTGCGGCAGCGTCACCTGCAGGCCTATGGCGCGAAGAACTTCAAGGACATTCTGCGGCTGTGTGATGCCCACGGCGTCGACCATCTGACCCAGGTGGGTGGCACGCCCTTGATGTTGGCCTCACGCGCCGGCAATGCTGCGCTGGTGGACGCGCTGCTGGACAAGGGCGCGCATCCGAACACCGAAGACGAATTCGGGCACAGCGCGTGGCAGCAGGCCGTCAACCGGGCGATCGATGACCCCGTCTTCGCCAAGTCGGCGCTGGCACAACTCTTCGAGCGCATCGCGCCGGCGGGTATCGACGTGCAGGTCGATGGCCGGCTGGTGCGTGTCGAACATCATCAAGGCGAGTATTGGGTGCTCACGCTGATGCTGGCCGGGCTGAAGACGCAGTGGTCGCATTGCGCGGCAAGGTCTCACCCGGCCTGGAAGTACGGGCAGGGGTTCTTCGCCGAGCAATTGCACCAGGCGCTCGAGAGCCTGCCGGTTCATCTGTGGAAGGACATCCGGCGCAAGCGCAGCTACGTCAACCAGGTGCTGGCGCGCGCCGAGGTCGACAGCAGTTACAAGCCGGCGCGCAAGCTCTGGGCGCGCACGCGCAACGGGCATTACCTGCCCAACCCTGGCATGCAGCTTCGCTGGCGCGAAGGCTGGCGGCCGGTTTACGACGCGCTGGCCCTGGACTGGGTCGATCGAGGCAGCGGCAACGAGAGCCCGTATCGCACGCGGCCGGCTGCAGCGGTGGCGCGATTGGTTGATCGATTGGCAGGCGTGGCGGGCGAGTTGTTCTGAAGGCCCGGGGCAGGCTTGCATGCCGGACCAACCGTGCGTTGCATACCCATCGTGGCCGCAATGGCCAGATGTGGACTTGCCGTCACGTCACCCACGGCAATGCCATGTGCAAGACCGCCCTGGTGTCTGCGGTCGGGTGCCCGCTCACCGCACCTCAGATCGACGCGGTGTCCGCCTGAATCCGACCCCTCAGCGACTTCCGATCTGCTCGACTCGACGCCCCGAAGCTGCCAGTCGCGCAAGGCATCGCGCAGGACCTCTCGCACGCGGCCCTGAAGCGTTGGTGGCGCGCCGCCGCCGTCGCGCCTGAGTCCCTCAGGCGTTGCGAAGCAGAAGCCCCGACGCGGCGGGGCTTTTTTGCGTCGGTACGAAGCTTAATTGACCGTCACTGTCGCGGCAGCGCTGCGACTCAGGCCCACTTTGTTGAAGGCACGCACGCGCAGCGTGTGGCTGCCCGTCGGTACGTAGCGCAACGGCCAGACCGCGTTGTACGGCGCACTCGTGTCTGTCGCGAGCAGGACACCGTCGACATAAAAGTCGACACGGGCGATACCCGACTCGCTGTCTTTGGCGTTGGCGGCGATCGTGACGCTGCCGAGGCTACGGCTAAGCACACTGCCGTACGCAGGAGAGGCGAACGACACGGTGGGCGCTGTTGAATCGACGGTGGAACCGACGACCACCGCATACGTGCCGTGGGCGGTGGTTGTCGCGCCCGACGTGTCGGCTGCACGCAGGTCGATGCCGTGACTTCCCGCGCCGACGCTGGTCGACGGGGTGACGGTCCAGCTGGTGCTGGCGGTGGCGCCGGCGGCGACGCTCAGGCTCGCCGGCACGCTGCCGCCGAAGCCGGCGGGCAACACCTGCGCAAGTGAGATGCTGGACGATCCGCATGCGGCCGTGTTGTTGTTCTTTACCG
>DATDES010000079.1:0-16462 GCA_036522975.1 Burkholderiaceae bacterium
CCGCCGACCGAACGGTGCCCTTTCAGCTGCAGCAGGCCGCGGGCGTCGGCGCCTTTGAGGAATGCCGCGTCGAGCGATTCGTCGCGCAGCTTGAAGGGCACGTTCATCAGCGAGCGACAGTCGCGCTGCACCGGGCTCTTGAAGAAGCTGCTGCCATCGAGATGCTCGTAGAGCAGGGCAGCCTTGGCGCGATTGCGCTCGGCCATCACGGCCAGGCCGCCCTGGGCTTTCAGCCACTGGAACACCAGGCCGGCGATGTAGATCGCATAGGTCGGCGGGGTGTTGTACATCGAGTCGTTGTCGGCCACCGTCTTGTAGTCGAAGGCCGAGGGTGTGACAGGCAAGGCCCCGCCGAGCAGGTCTTCGCGGACGATGACGAGGGTCAGTCCGGCCGGGCCAATGTTCTTCTGTGCGCCGCCGTAGATCAGGCCGTACTTCGCGACGTCGACGGGTCGCGACAGGATGTCGCTCGACATGTCGGCCACCAGGGGCACCGCACCGACGTCGGGGGTGAAGTGGTACTCGACGCCGCCGATGGTCTCGTTGCTGCAGATGTGCACGTAGGCCGCGTCAGGGTCGAGCAGCCACTCGCTCCGCGCGGGCACCCGGTCGTAGCCTGTCGCTGCGGCACTCGCGGCGATATTGACCGTGGCGTACTTCTTCGCTTCCTTGATCGACTTCTTCGACCATTCGCCCGTGTCGATGTAGTCGGCATGTGTCTTGCCGCGCAGCAGGTTCATCGGCACGATCGCGTTCTCGCCGATCGCGCCGCCCTGCATGAAGAGCACCTTGTAGCCGGCGGGAACCGCCAGGAGCTCGCGAAAATCGGCTTCAGCCTGCTCGGCAATCGAGATGAACTCCTTGCCGCGATGGCTCATTTCCATCACCGACATGCCCGAACCATGCCAGTCGAGCATCTCCTCGGCGGCCTGGCGCAGCACAGATTCGGGCAGCACGGCCGGGCCGGCGCTGAAGTTGAATACACGGGACATCGGTCAGGGCTCCAATTGAAGAGGAAATGGCATCGAACTGAATTATCGTTGCCGCATGGCACCCTTCAGCTTCTACTGGCATGACTACGAGACCTTCGGCGTCGTGCCGCGGCGCGACCGCCCGGCGCAGTTCGCTGGCCTGCGCACCGACGCCGATCTGAACGAGATCGAGACGCCGCTGACGATCTACTGCAAGCCCTCGCTGGACACGCTGCCCGAACCCGAGGCCTGTCTGATCACCGGCATCACGCCGCAACTCTGCGCCGAGCGCGGCATCGCCGAGCGCAGCTTCGCCGAAACCATCGAGACCCAGCTCGCGACGCCTGGCACCGTGGGCTGCGGCTACAACAGCCTGCGCTTCGACGACGAAGTCACGCGCTTCCTGTTCTGGCGCAACCTGATCGACCCCTACGCGCGCGAATGGCAGAACGAGTGCGGCCGCTGGGACCTGCTCGACACCGTACGCTGCGCCTGGGCCTTGCGCCCCGACGGCATCCACTGGCCGACACGCGAAGACGGCAAGCCCTCGTTCCGGCTCGAACACCTGACGGCGGCCAACGGCCTCGCGCACGAAGCGGCCCACGACGCCTTGTCGGACGTGCGGGCGACGATCGCGTTGGCGCGTCTGGTCAAGGAGCACCAGCCGCGCCTGTGGGCGCATTGCCTGAAGCTGAGTCGCAAGCAGGCGGTGATCGACGAGATGGGCGTCGGGCGCCCCTTCGTGCACCTGTCGGGCCGCTACCCGGTCGAGCGCGGCTGTATGGCGGTGGTCTGGCCGCTGGCACCACATCCGAAGTTCAGGAACGAGGTCATCGTCTGGGACCTCGCCTTTGACCCGAGCGAGTTGTTCACGCTCAATGCCCAGGCGGTCCGCGAGCGCCTTTTCACCGCCGCCGATGCGCTGCCGGCCGGTCAGTCCCGGCTGCCGATCAAGACCATCCACCTGAACAAGTCGCCGATCGTGATCGGCAACCTGAAGACCCTCGGCGCGGCCACGACGCGCTGGGGCATCGACCTCGATCAGGCGCAGCGGCATGCCGATCTCGCGATGCGCAAGGCGAATTCGATGGCCGGCATCTGGCCCGAGGTCTACGAGCGCCCGGCGTCGGGCGAAGCGGTCGATGTCGATGAAGACCTCTACGGCGGCTTCCTCGACAACGACGACCGCCGGGCGCTCCAGCGCCTTCGCGCCTTGCCGGCGGAGCGCCTGGCTGAACGCCGCCCGGCATTTAACGACCCGCGCCTGGACGAACTGCTGCTGCGTTTTCGCGCTCGCAATCACCCCGAGACGCTCGATGCGGCCGAGCGCGCGCACTGGCTCGCCCATTGCCGCGCGCGCTGGCAAGCGATGCCGGCCTGGCTCGAGCGCATCGGCGCGCTCGAAGCGGGTGCCGATGAACGGGGCCGGGCGCTGATGGCCGATCTGCGCCGCTGGGGAGCCTCGCTGCAGGCGGGTGAGCGTGCGGCATGAGACTGCTGATCATTGGGGGCTCGGTCTTCCTGGGCTGGCACCTGGTCGAGGCCGCGTTGGCCCGCGGTGATGCGGTCACGCTGTTCAACCGCGGCCGTTCTGCAAGCCCCCGGTCGTCGAAGGTCGAGCAGCGCCAGGGCGATCGCAAGGGTGACCTGGCGGCGCTGGCTGCCGGCGAATGGGACGCGGTGGTCGACTGCTGCGGCTACCTGCCGCGCGACGTGGCGCGGATGGCCGAATGCCTGCACGGCCGCGTCGGGCGCTACGTCTTCATCTCCAGCATCTCGGTGTATGCCGGTTTCAAGCGGCCCAACGACGAGGACAGCGCGCTGGGCCGGATCGAGGACAGCGATACCGACACCGTCGATGGCCGGACCTACGGCCCGCTCAAGGCCCTGTGCGAGGCTGCGGTCACGGCGCGCTTCGGCGAATCGGCTTCGCTGCTGATCCGCCCCGGCCTCATCGTCGGCCCGCACGACCCGACCCAGCGCTTCACCTACTGGCCGGCGCGCGTGGCCCGGGCGGCCGATGGTGAAGCGGTGCTGGCGCCGGGCCCACTCGACACGCCGCTGCAATGCATCGACGTGCGCGACCTGGCGGCCTTCGCGTTGCACGCCGCCGACAGCGCCTGCCGCGGGCCGATGAACGTGACCTCGCCGCCCCGTGCACTGACGATGGGTCGGCTGCTCGAAGCCTGCGCGGCGGCAGCTGGCGTGCGGCCGCGTTGGCACTGGGCGAGCAGCGAAGCCGTCGAGCAATGCGGCCTGAAGCCGTGGAGCGATCTGCCGGTCTGGGTAGCGCCAGAGGGCGATGAAGCGAGCGTGCATCTGACGGCCACGCACAAGGCGGAGGCTGCCGGCCTGCGAACGCGCGACGTGGCGGACACCGTGGCGGCCACCCTGGCCTGGTACCGCACGCTGCCCGCCGATCAGCAGGCGTTCACCAAGGCAGGACTCAGCCCCGAGCGCGAGGCTGCGGCGCTCGCCGCCTTACTTCGGGGCTGATGCCGCCGCAGCGCCGGAGGCTGCGGCGGCGCCGGGGCTGGCAGCCGGACCACCCAGCAGCGAACCGCCCTGACCGGCCGGCTGCGAGGCGGCCGCAGCGGCCGCGGCGGCGGTCGCCACGCGCTGGTTCTCATGCACGCAGGCGTCGACCAGGCGCTGGCCGATCTGGGTGTCCATCAACATCGACTTGTTCGCGATCTGCAGCATCAGCATGCGGCCCTTCACGTCCTCCAGGCGCAAGGCACCGGTTGACGACAGAACGGGCTTCATGGTCCAGGTCTGGGTCTTGAAGCGCACGTTGACGTAGCCGTCGTTGTTGGGCGTGACGTTGACGTTGACCGACTGGTCGAACTCGCAGGCGTAATCGCCGAAATGGGTCATCGCGGCGGCGGCCAACTGCTCGCCTTCGGCCTTGGCCAAGGGTGGATCGACAGGCACGGCCTTGACGGCGGGGGGGCGGGCCGCGGGCCGCGTCGTCTTGGCAGGGGGCTTGGCGCCAGGCTTGACGGTCGCGGCGGTCTGAGCCAGCGCCGCACTCGATGCCACCAGGGCGGAGGCAAGGACGGCAAACATCGTAAGGGGGGTCTTCAAGGGCGTCTCCGGCGCAGGTTCTTCGCCATGATTGTGCTGGCGCGAGGCCACTCGATCGTTGCCGAACGTTGCGATGCCGGGATTCGCCGTCAGGACCCTGGACGGCCTTCAAGCCGGCGCCGCCTTGCGGTACAGCACATGTCGGCGCAGCGGATGGCCGGCCTCGATGCGCGGGTGATCGAAGTCACCGTCCTCGTCGCGTTGCATGCCCAGGCGCGTCATCACGCGGCGCGACGCTTCGTTGCCCGGGACCGTGATCGCGACCACTTCACGCACCTGCAGGCGCCTGTAGGCGAATTCGAGCGCGGCCTGTGCCGCTTCGGTGGCATATCCCTGGCCCCACGCCGCACGGGGCAGGCGCCAGCCGATCTCGAGTGCGGGGACAAAGGGGGCGTCGTAGTGCGGCACGATCAGACCGACGAAGCCGGCAAAGGCAAAAGCTCCGGGGACTTCGAGCGCCCAGACACCCCAGCCGCGCTGATCGATGCCGTCGCGGCAGCGGCCGGCTTCGGCGAGGGCCTGAGCGTTGTCGAGCACCCCCGGAAAGTGGCGCCGGACCTCGCGGTCGGCATTCATTGCGGCCCAAGGGGCGAGGTCGGTCTCCTTCCATTGGCGCATCACACAGCGCCGGGTGTGCACTTCGAGCGGCGCCGGAAACGTCGGCAAGACCAGCATCGCTGCCGCCGCGGCCTCCGGCGGCTTCATGAACCGTCTGGGAAGTAGGCCGCCCGCACCTCGGCCGGCAGTTGTGGTCCACCGGCGTAGGAGGTGCGGTGCGCGCGCTCGATCAGCTGCCAGAAGTAGCGATAGCTGGCGCGGTCGTGCAGGGTGTCGTGGTGCCGGATCGGGGCCCAGTCGGCGGTCTGTGCCGCGGCGATGATCTCGATAGCGAGGTCGACCTCGGCCACGGTCGGCGTGAAGGCGTCGACGATGGGACGGATCTGCGCCGGATGGATGCTCCACATGCGCGTGTAGCCGAACTGGCGCGCGGCCTTGCCGGCGGCGTCCATCAGGGCCGAAGCGTGCTTGAACTCTGTGACCACGCAATGCGAGGGCGTCTTGCCGTGGGCGTGGCAGGCCGCCGCGATCTCGAGCTTGGCACGAACGACGAGCGGGTGCTCGAACTGACCCTTGACGCCCATCGCCGCGACCGGAATCGCGCCGCGGTGCGCAGACACGAAGTCCATCAGGCCGAAAGACAAGGATTGGATGCGCGGGTGCGCGGCCAGCGCCTGGACCTCCTGCAGCGCGCCGTGCGTTTCGACCAATGCGTGCAGCGGGATCAGCGCGCCGCCCATCGCGTCGATTGCTTCGGCGGCGCGCGTCACGTCGGCCACGCCGCGCGGTTTGGGCAGCATGAGGTAGGCGGGCGGCTTGGCAGCCTGGAGCACGATCTGCACGACGTCGGCGAAGCGCGGGTGGTCGACGGGCAGCACGCGTGCGCCGACGCGGCCGAAGTGGTTGCCTTCGCTGGCCAGCATCGCCGCGATCAGGTAGGCGTGCTCGACCTCGCCACCCACTGGCGCGCCGTCTTCAGCGTCGAGGGTGACGTCGAACACCGGCCCCAATTCGGCCTGCAACTGGAGGCTCTTGCGCATCCGCGCTTCGACGCCGCAGTAGTGGTCGCAGACCGGCAGCAGGGTGGCGGCGGGTTCGCCAGGATCGAAAAGGGCGGTTCGCGGATGCTCGGCGGTCATGGCAACGTCAGGGCTCAGGCAATGGGTTTCCCCGATTGTCGCTGGCCGTGCGACAGGCAGGATGCAGACCCGCGTGCCCATTCATCACATCATTCCACTGGAGACCGCCGCCGTGATTCCTATTGCATCCTCGATCACTCGCCGCGCAGCCACCGTGCTCGCACTGTCGCTCGGCCTCGGCGGCGCCTTCGCTCAGACCTTCCCCGACCGGCCGATCACGATGATCGTGCCCTGGGGCGCGGGCGGCGGCACCGATGCGGTGGCCCGCATGATCGCCAGCCTGATGGAGCGTGATCTGGGGCAACCTGTCAACGTCATCAACCGCACCGGCGGCTCGGGCGTGGTCGGCCATTCGGCCATCGCCACCGCGCCGCCTGACGGCTTCACGATCGGGATGATCACGGTGGAAATCGCCATGATGCACCACCAGAGACTGACCGAGTTGGACCCGACCAGTTTCACGCCGCTGGCCCTGGTCAACCTCGATCCAGCGGGCTTCCAGGTGCGCGCCGATTCGCCCTACAAGAACATGGCCGATGCTTTGGCCGCGATCAAAGCCAACCCGGGCAAGTTCAAGGCTTCGGGGACCGGACAGGGCGGCATCTGGCACCTGGCGCTGGCCGGCTGGCTGCGTGACGCCAAGGTCGATCCGGCCACGGTGCCGTGGGTGCCGTCCAACGGCGCGGCGCCGGGGCTGCAAGACCTGGTTGCCGGCGGGGTCGAGTTCGTGCCCTGCTCGCTGCCCGAAGCTCGCTCGCTGATCGATGCCGGCAAGGTGCGCTCACTGGCCGTGATGGCCACTTCGCGCTCGGCCCTGTTCCCGAACGTGCCGACGCTGAAGGAAGCGGCGGGATCGGACTGGGCGACTGGTGCATGGCGCGGCATCGCCGCACCGAAGGGGCTGCCGCCGGCGGTCGCTGCGCGCCTCGAAGCTTCGGTGAAGAAGGCCTACGACAGCAAGGAGTACAAGGACTTCATGGCCCAGCGTGGCTTCGGCCTGCTGTGGGGCGGCGGGACCGAGTTCGCCGGCTTCATGGCCAAGGCCGATGCCGACATGAAGGCCGTGATGACGGCCGTGGGCATCGCCAAGTAGGCGCGGGTACGCGTGCAACGCACTGACCGCTGGGCCGGCCTGGCGCTGGCCCTGCTCGGCCTCGCCGTGATGTGGTCTGCGCGCGCATTCCCGAACGTACCGGGGCAAAAGCTCGGCGCCGGGTTCCTGCCGATGTTGGTCGGCGCCGGCTTGCTGCTGTGTGCCGTGGCCCTGTTCGTGCGCAGCCTGCGCGGGTCGGCCTATGCGGGGCAGGGCGCTGACGAGGTGCGGCGCGAGCATTTCGGCAGCTCTCTGGTGATCATCGGGGCCATCGTCGGCTACATCGTGCTCGCCGAGCGCCTGGGCTTCCTGATCGTCGCGCCGGTGTGCCTGATCGCCACCTTCATGGCACTGCGCGTCAAGCTGTCGCACGCCTTGCTGTGGGCGCTGGCCGGCACGATCGTCGTGCATGTCGCGTTCTACAAGCTGCTGCGCGTGCCCTTGCCCTGGGGCGTCTTCCGCCCCTTCTACTGACCCGAGGCCGAAGCCATGGATGCCGTCATCACCGCCTTCGGGCTGGTGTTCGAGCCTTACGTGTTGATGGTGATCCTGCTGTCGGCGATCTACGGGCTGTTCGTCGGCGCCATTCCCGGCCTGACCGCGACGATGGCCACCGCGCTGCTGGTGCCGGTGACCTTCTTCATGCCCCCGGTGCCGGCCGTCGCGGCCATCGTCACTGCCACCGCGATGGCCATCTTTGCGGGCGACATCCCGAGTGCGCTGCTGCGCATGCCGGGCACGCCGGCCTCGGCCGCCTACACCGACGAGGCCTTCCTGATGACCAAGAAGGGCCAGGCCGAGCTCGCGCTCGGGGCCGGCCTGGTGTTCTCGGTGCTGGGCGGCATCTTCGGCGTGCTGGTGCTGGTCGTCGCCGCGCCGGCGCTGGCCGAGGTGGCGCTGAAGTTCAGCTCCTTCGAGTATTTCTGGCTCGTGATGCTCGGCTTCACTTGCGCGATCTTCATCGCCGGCACCGATCCGCTGAAAGGCATTGTCTCGCTGCTGCTGGGCCTGCTGATCGCCTGCGTCGGCCTCGACAACCCGGCGGGCGCGCCGCGCTACACCTTCGGCAGCGCCGAACTCACCGGCGGCATCTCGCTGATCCCGCTGATGATCGGCATGTTCGCGATCTCCGAAGTGCTGCGCTTTGCCAGCGGTGTCGACAAGCCGCTGATGGCGATTGACCGGCCGTTCGGCAACGTGTTCGCCGGCATGTGGACGCTGATCAAGAAGTACCCCGTGCAGCTGTTCCGTGGCTCGGCCCTGGGCACCCTGGTCGGCGCCTTGCCGGGCGCAGGCGCGGACATCGCGGCCTGGATGTCGTATGCGATGTCGAAGAAGTTCTCCAAGGAGCCCGAGAAATTCGGCACCGGCCACGTCGAAGGCATCGTCGAATCCGGTGCGGCCAACAACTCGGCGCTCGGCGGCGCCTGGATCCCGGCCCTGGTGTTTGGCATCCCGGGCGACTCGATCACCGCCATCGCCATCGGGGTGCTGTACCTGAAGAACATGAACCCCGGGCCGACGCTGTTCGTCGAAAACCCGCAGAACATCTACGCCGTATTCATCGTCTTCATGCTGGCGCAGCTGCTGATGTTGCCGCTGGGCTGGATGGCGATCAAGATTGCCAAGCGCATTCTGCGCATCCCGGCCACGGTATTGATGCCGCTGATCCTGCTGTTCTGCATCGTTGGCAGCTTCGCGATCAACAACAGCCTGTTCGGCGTGATCGTCATGCTGGTGGCCGGCATGTTGGCCTTCTTCATGGAGCGTTGGGGCTTCCCGATCGCGCCGACGATCCTGGGCGTCGTGCTCGGCACGATGCTCGAGGAACACTTCTTCAGCAGCCTGATCAAGGCGGACGGCAATTTCCTCGTCTTCTTCGAGCGGCCGATTGCCGGCACGCTGGGCGCCCTGACGCTGCTGATCTGGGGCTGGCCGCTGATCAAGCCCTTGTTGGCGCGCCGCGCCGTGGCCTGATCAGCGACAACAACAGTCCCCTCACACCAGGTGCTTGACGCCGTCTTGCTCGGCGAGCAATTCGGCCAGCGTCTTGTCGATGCAGCTCTTGGAGAACTCGTCGATCGGCAGGTCCTTGACGATCGTGTACTTGCCCCCGGCGGTGGTCACCGGGTAGCCGAACATCACATCCTTCGGGATGCCGTACTCGCCGTTGCTCGGCACGCCCATCGTGACCCATTCGCCGTTGGTGCCCAGGGCCCAGTCGCGCATATGGTCGATCGCAGCGTTGGCGGCCGACGCGGCCGATGAGAGCCCGCGCGCTTCGATGATTGCGGCGCCACGCTTGCCCACCGTGGGCAGGAAGGTGTCCTTGTTCCAGGCCTGGTCGTTGATCATCTGCTGGACCGAGGCGCCGTCGATGTTGGCGAAGCGGTAGTCGGCGTACATCGTCGGCGAGTGGTTGCCCCATACGGCGAGCTTCTTGATGCTGGCGACCGGCTTGCCGGTCTTGGCCGCCACCTGGCTCAGGGCGCGGTTGTGGTCCAGGCGCAGCATCGCGGTGAAGTTCTCGCGCGGCAGGCCGGGCGCGCTCTTCATTGCAATGTAGGCGTTGGTGTTGGCCGGGTTGCCGACCACCAGGACCTTGACGTTGCGGCTGGCCACCGCGTCCAGGGCCTTGCCCTGCGCCGTGAAGATCGCGCCATTGATCGACAGCAGTTCGGCACGCTCCATGCCGGCCTTGCGCGGCATCGAACCGACGAGCAGGGCGTAGTCGGTGGCCTTGAAGGCGGTCATCGGGTCGCTGTGCGCCTCCATGCCCACGAGCAGGGGGAAGGCGCAATCCTCGAGTTCCATCATCACGCCTTTGAGCGCCTTCTGCGGACCTTCCACCGGCACTTCGAGCAGTTGCAGGATGACGGGCTGGTCCTTGCCCAGCATTTCGCCCGAGGCGATGCGAAACAGCAGGGCGTAACCGATCTGGCCTGCAGCGCCGGTGACGGCGACGCGAACGGGCTTCTTGCTCATGGCGGAATCTCCAGGGTGGGCTTGAGGCGAAATGACAGGCAAAATTGTAGGCCACCGGGGGCTCGGAACCGCGGTCTTCTATAAGACAGTGGACTGTGTTCGAATCACGCCATGTCCGCTGTTCCCGACGCGCCGCTTTTTTCGCCCCTGTACCGCCAGATCGCCGCGCTGATCACACGCAGCTTGCAGGCCAGCGAGTGGAAGCCCGGCGAAGCGATTCCGAGCGAGTTGGATCTGGCCGCGCGCTTCAAGGTCAGCCAGGGCACCGTGCGAAAGGCGATCGACGACCTGGCCGCCAGCAACCTGTTGGTGCGGCGCCAGGGCAAAGGCACCTTCGTCGCCACCCATGCCGAGGAGACGACCCAGTTCCGCTTCCTGCGCCTGGCCCCCGACACCGCGCCCGGAGCGCCCAAGCCCGGCGAGCGCGAGCCCCTGTCCCGCCGCTTTCTCGACTGCCGCCGTCAGCGCGCGCCGGCCGACGTGTCGCGCGCAATCGGCCTGGGTAGCGGCGAGGCGGCTCTGCAGGTGCGTCGTCTGCTCTACTTCCGCGGTCGGCCGGTGGTCCTGGACGACATTTGGCTGCCGGCAGCCCTGTTCAAGGGCTTGACCTCCACCCGCCTGTCGGCCTACCAGGGCCCGATGTATGGCCTGTTCGAGGCCGAATTCGGCGTACGCATGGTGCGCGCCGAGGAGCAGATCCGCGCCGTGGCGGCCGACGCCGCATCTGCCGCGTTGCTTGACGTGGCGCCGGGCGCGCCGCTGCTGTCCGTCGAGCGGGTGGCCTACACCTACGACGACCGTCCGGTCGAGTTACGGCGCGGCCTGTACGACACGCGCACGCACCACTACCGCAACCAGCTGGGATAGGGCCCCTAGGCCGAACCGGCCCGGGTTCCGCGCGACGATCGAGAGCCGGCGCAGTTCGTCGCCGCAAAGGCGCGCTTTGTCGCATCATCGCCAGGGGCGCGCAAACGCGCACCTACACTGCGCCCGCTTCAAAAGAGCGGGTTGCGGGCACAAAGGATCAAAAGATGAACAAGAGAAGCTGGTGGATCGGGGGCGCGGCAGTGTTGACCCTGGCCGGCGTTGCGGTGGCGGTGGCGGTGGTCGCCAGGCCGAAGGCGGCATCGGGCGCCGACGCCAAGGGCAAGGACGGCAAGCCCGAAGTCACCCTCGAATTCGCCCAGCGCGAAGTCGTGTCTCCGCTGATGGTATCGATGCCCTCGGTCATCGAGTTCTCGGGGCCGCTGGTGGCGCCACAGACGGCGGTGGTGCGCGCCAAAACGGCTGGCACTTTGCTGACGCTGGCGGTGGCCGAAGGCAGCCGAGTGCGCGCCGGCCAGCTGCTAGGCAGCATCGACAGCGCCGACATTGGCAGCCGTCTGGCCGAGCGCAATGCGCTGCTCGAGTCGGCGCGCGCCTCGCTGGCCCAGGCCGAACGCAACCATGCCAGCAACCAGCGTCTGGCAGACCAGCAGTTCATCTCACCGATCGCGCTCGAACAGTCCCGTACCACGCTCGATGCCGCGCGGGCCCAGGCCCGCGCAGCGCAGGCCCAGGTGGAAACCGTTCGCGTCGCATCGCGCGACAACCAGATCGTGGCCCCGATTGCCGGCGTGGTCGCCAAACGCCACGTCGTCGCCGGCGAAAAGCTCGCTCCCGAGCAGCAGGTGCTGACCATCGTCGACCTGGCCCGGCTCGAGCTGGCTGGCAGTGTCGGCACGCATGAGGTCTCCCAGCTCTCGCCGGGCATGGCCGTCCAGGTCGCGGTCGAAGGCGTGTCCGAAAAGGTCGCCGGCACCCTGGCACGCATCGCCCCGGCCGCCGAAGCCGGCACGCGATCGATCGGGGTGACGATCGAACTGGCCAACCCAGGCGAAAAGCTGCGCGCGGGCCAGTACGCCTTGGCTCGGGTCCAGCTGGCCGACCCGACGCAGCGCCTGACGCTCCCCGTGACGGCAATCGGCAACACCTCGGGGCAGGACCATGTCTGGGTCATCGAATCGGGGCTGCTTGCGCGGCGCGCGATCACGCTCGGCCGCCGCGACGAGCGCGAAGGTCGGGTCGAAGTCCTGCAAGGAGTTCGCCCCGGAGGACAGGTGCTCGGCGCGCGTTTCGACAACCTGCGCGAAGGGGCGAAGGCCGTCGTCGTGGCCAGCAAGTCGGCCGCGGTGGCGTCCGCCGCGGCGTCGACTCCCAACCTCAAGTAAGCGCGGAGAGCGACATGTGGATCACCCGCGTCTCGATCCAGAACCCGGTCTTCGCCGTGATGGTGATGGTCGCGCTCTGCGTCTTGGGCATCTTCTCGTATTCCAAGCTGGGGGTCGAGCAGATGCCCGACATCAGCTTCCCCGGCGCCTGGATGGAGGTGAATTACCCGGGTGCATCGCCCGAGGCCGTCGAGCGCGAGGTCATGAAGCCGGTCGAGGAGGCCGTTAACAGCATCGCCGGGGTCAAGCGCATCACCTCGCGTTCGCAGGAGGGGCGCGGCGACATGAGCGTCGAGTTCGCGCTCGACGCCGACATGGGCCGTGCGATGCAGGAGGTCCGTGATCGCGTGGCGGCCGTGCAGTCGAGCTTTCCGCGCGAGGTGCGGGCGCCGACGATCGCCCGCTGGAACAACGACAACGCCCAGCCGGTGGTCAACGTGGCGCTGCTGTCGAAGACGCGCAGCGCTCGCGAGCTGTCGCTCCTGGGCGAGCACAGCGTCGGCAAGCGCCTGCAGCGCGTCGAAGGCGTCGCCCGCGTGGACATTAGCGGCCTGGTGACGCGCGAGGTGCGCATCAATCTCGACCCGGTACGTTTGCGTGCGTACGGCGTCACGCCGGCGGAGATCTCCACCGCACTGCGCGAGGCCAATGCGGACCAGCCGGTCGGACTGCTCAACGACAGCACGCAGGACACCCTGTTGCGCGTCGAGGGGCGCGTGCGGGATCCGAAGCAATTCGAGCGCATCGTGGTGGCGCGGCGTAACGGCCTGTCGCTCGCGCTGGGCGACCTTGGCACGCTGGTGGAGCGCGAGCGCGAGGCCGACTCAACGGCCCGCGTCAATGGCCAGCCGGCCATCAACTTCAACATCTTCAAGCAGCAGGATGCCAACATCGTGGTCACCGGCGACGCGGTGAAGAAGGCGCTCGAGGAGATCAGGAAGACCCTGCCGCCCGACGTGGAACTGACGACCATCTATGCCTCGTCCGACTGGGTCAAGGGCTCGCTCGACGGGTTGAAGCACACCCTGATCGAGGGTGCGTTGCTGACGGTGGCGATCGTTTTCCTGTTCCTGCATTCGTGGCGCAGCACCATCATCACCGGCCTGACGCTGCCGATCGCCGTGATCTCCAGCTTCATCGCGGTCTACATGTTCGGCTTCACGCTGAACTTCATGACCATGATGGCGCTGTCCCTGTGCATCGGCCTGTTGATCGACGACGCGATCGTCGTGCGGGAGAACATCGTGCGCCACATCCACATGGGGAAGGACCACCATACCGCCGCGCGCGAGGGCACCGACGAGATCGGCCTGGCGGTGATGGCCACGACCTTCGCCCTCTGCGCCGTCTTCGTGCCGGTGGCCTTCATGGGCGGCATCATCGGCAAGTTCTTCTACCCGTTCGGCATCACCGTCGTGGTGGCCGTGCTGGTGAGCCTGTTCGTCAGCTTCACGCTCGACCCGATGCTGTCCTCGGTGTGGAAGGACCCGCCGGCCGATCGCATGAGATCGCTGCCGGTGATCGGCGCGATGATCCGTGGCACCGACCGGGCGATGGACGTTCTGCATGGCGTGTACGAGCGCCTGATCCACTGGGCGTTCTCGCGCCCGCACCGCAACCGCCTGATCGTGCTCGGCGTCGGCTTGCTGAGCTTCGTCGGGGCCTTGGCGCTGGCGCCGCTGGTCGGCAGCGAGTTCGTGCCGCAGACCGACGAGGGCTTCACGCAACTGAACCTGCGCATGCCCGTGGGGTCGAGTCTCGAGCGTACCGATGCCAAGGTGCGGCAGATCGAGGAGATCGTGCTCGCAGTGCCCGAGGTGAAGACCGTGTCGACCTCGGTCGGCGGCACTGGCCGTCGCAACCAGGCGTCACTGATGATCGCGTTGAAGGACAAGAAGGACCGCTCGCGGTCCCAGAAACAGGTCGAGGATGCGATTCGCGACCTGATTGCCAAGGTGCCTGGCACCGACGTCGCGGTCGGCTTCGACCGGCCGGTGTATGTCGCGATCCTGGGCAATGACCCCGAAGGCCTGGCCCGTGAGGCCACCGAGTTTGCCGAGAAGGTCAAGAAGATCCCGGGCATCGTCGATGTCGAGTTGTCGGTCAAGCCCGGTTTGCCGGCTTACGCAGTGCGCCTGAAACCCGACGCGGTGCGCGAACTCGGCCTGACAGCGCCGCAACTGGCGTCCTCCCTGCGCGCCTATGTCAACGGTGACACCGCGACCTACTGGACGACACCCGATGGCAACCAGGTCGAGGTCGTCCTGCGCCTGAACGAAGCCCAGCGCGAGCGCCTGGAGCAGTTGCGCGGCCTGCCGGTGGCCTTCGCGAAGGACGGCACGCCGATCACGCTGGACAGCGTCGCGACGATCGAGTCGGTCTTCAACCCCGACGTGATCCGGCGCCAGAACCTGCAGCGCCGTGAGGCGGTGTTCGCCGGCGTGAAGGACCGCAGTCGCGGCGAGGTCGGTGACGACGTGCAGAAGCTGATCAAGGAAACCGTGCTGCCCCCGGGTTACAGCTTCGACATCGGCGGCCAGATGCAGCAACAGGCCGAGGCTTTCAGCGGCCTGCTGGCGGCGATGGCGCTGGCGGTGATCTTCATCTACATCGTGCTGGCCAGCCAGTTCGGCAGCTTCATCCAGCCGATCGCGATCATGGCCAGCCTGCCGCTGGCCCTCATCGGGGTGATGCTGGCCCTGCTTTTCTGGCGCTCGACGCTGAACGTGTTCTCGATGATCGGGCTGGTGATGTTGATGGGCTTGGTGACGAAGAACGCGATCCTGCTGGTCGACTTTGCCAACCAGGCCCGTAAGGCAGGTGCCACGGTGGCCGACGCGCTGCTGCAGGCCGGTCTGATCCGGATGCGGCCGATCGTGATGACGACGATGGCGATGGTCTTCGGGATGTTGCCGATGGCCCTGGCCTTCAACGACGGCGGCGAGGTCCAGGCCCCGATGGGCCGCGCGATCATCGGTGGCGTGATCACCTCGACGATCCTGACCCTGGTCGTCGTTCCGGTGCTTTACAGCTACCTGGTGCGGGACAGGAAGCCGCGCAGTGCTCTATCGGCCGACAGCGCGGGCGGGGCGATTCCAGCGGCGATGCCAGCCGACCGAGACTGAGGACCTTCGCGACCTGGCGGGCCGAGCGTGCCTCGGCACAGCCGCTCGGCCCGGCCACGCGCGCGCCTGTTGCGCTGCAATAGAATCGTTCGGTTTCACCGCGGGACCATCCACCTGGATCGCCATGGCCGACACGACGCAGACCCAAGAACGCCCCGTCTACCGCAACATCCACGTCAGCCAGATCGTCAGCTACCGTTTACCCCCGGCGGGCATCGTGTCGATCCTGCACCGGGTCAGCGGCGTGTTGATGTTCTTGCTCTTGCCGTTCGTCATCTGGCTGTTCGATGTCAGTCTGACGTCAGAAATCTCTTACGAGCGCTTCACGAGCACCTTCGTCGCCGGGTTTGGCTTTCTGCCCGGCTGGTTCATGAAGCTCGTCGCGCTGGCCCTGATCTGGGCCTACCTGCACCACTTCATTGCCGGCGTGCGCCATCTCTGGATGGACATGACGCACAGCGTGAGCAAGGAGCAGGGGCAGATCTCGGCCTGGGTAACGCTGGGCGCGAGCGCGGTGCTGACGCTGGCCCTGGCCTTCAAGCTGTTCTTCTGAGACTGTCATGACCGACAAGAACTACGGTTCCAAACGCCTGGTGGTCGGCGCGCACTACGGCTTTCGCGATTGGCTCGCGCAGCGCGTCACGGCGCTGCTGATGGCGTTGTTCACACTTGTGCTCGTCGCCCAGTTGCTGTTTGGCCCCAAGCTGGGCTATGAGCGCTGGTCGGCGATCTTTTCGGCGCAGTGGATGAAGGTGCTGACCTTCGTCGTCATCGTGTCGTTGCTGTATCACGCCTGGATCGGCATGCGCGATGTGTGGATGGATTACGTCAAGCCAGTCGGCGTGAAGCTCGCGCTGCAGGTGTTCACGCTGTCCTGGCTGGTCGGCTGCGCCGGCTGGGCCGTGCAAGTGTTGTGGAGACTCTGAGAACATGGCGGCACTTGTGAAGTCATTGCCCAGGCGCAAGTTCGATGTGGTGATCGTCGGTGCCGGCGGCTCCGGCATGCAGGCTTCGTTGCGCCTGGCGCAGGCCGGCCTCAACGTGGCCTGCCTGTCCAAGGTCTTCCCGACCCGTTCGCACACGGTGGCGGCGCAGGGCGGCATTGGGGCCTCGCTGGGCAACATGAGCGAGGACAACTGGCACTACCACTTCTTCGACACGGTCAAGGGTTCGGACTGGCTGGGTGACCAGGACGCGATCGAGTATATGTGCCGCGAAGCGCCCAAGGTGGTCTACGAGCTCGAGCACATGGGCATGCCCTTCGACCGCAACCCGGACGGCACGATCTATCAGC
>DATDES010000080.1:0-3996 GCA_036522975.1 Burkholderiaceae bacterium
GATTCGGCCGAGGCCGAAGGCCAGCGCGAGGCGCTGAAGAAGTACACCGTCGATGTCACCGAGCGCGCGCGCGCCGGCAAGCTCGACCCTGTTATCGGTCGGGATGATGAGATCCGTCGTGCCATCCAGGTGTTGCAGCGGCGGACCAAAAACAACCCGGTGCTGATCGGCGAGCCGGGCGTCGGCAAGACGGCGATCGTCGAAGGCCTGGCGCAGCGCATCGTCGCCGGCGAGGTACCCGAGACCCTGAAGGACAAGCGCGTCCTGTCACTGGACATGGCGGGCCTGCTGGCCGGTGCCAAGTACCGAGGCGAGTTCGAGGAACGCCTGAAGGCGGTGTTGAAAGAAGTCTCGGCCGACGAGGGCCGCATCATCCTGTTCATCGATGAGTTGCACACGATGGTCGGTGCTGGCAAGGCCGAGGGCGCGATCGACGCCGGCAACATGTTGAAGCCCGCGCTGGCGCGCGGCGAACTGCATTGCATCGGCGCGACCACGCTCGACGAGTACCGCAAGTACGTCGAGAAGGACGCTGCGCTCGAACGGCGCTTTCAGAAGGTGCTGGTGGCCGAGCCGACGGTCGAGGCGACGATCGCGATCCTGCGCGGCCTGCAGGAGAAATACGAGGTACACCACGGCGTCGAGATCACCGACCCGGCGATCGTCGCCGCGGCCGAGCTCAGTCATCGCTACATCACCGACCGTTTCCTGCCCGACAAGGCGATCGATCTGATCGACGAGGCCGCGGCCAAGATCAAGATCGAGATCGACTCCAAACCCGAGGCGATGGACAAGCTCGACCGGCGCCTGATCCAGTTGAAGATCGAACGCGAGGCGGTGAAGAAGGAAAAGGACGAGGCCTCGAAGAAGCGCTTCGGCCTGATCGAGGAAGAGATCGCCAAGCTCGAGCGCGAGGCCGCCGACCTGGAAGAGATCTGGAAGGCCGAGAAGGCCGCGGCGCAGGGTTCGGCGCACGTGAAGGAAGAGATCGACCGCATCCGTCACCAGATCGACGAATGGACGCGCAAGGGCAACTTCGACAAGGTGGCGGAACTTCAATACGGCAAGCTGCCCGAGCTCGAGAAGACCTTGAAGGATGCGCAGGCCAAGGAAACCAAGAAGACCAAGGCCGGCAAGGATGGGAAAGCAGGGCCGCAGCTGCTGCGCACGATGGTTGGCGCCGAGGAGATTGCCGAGGTCGTGTCCCGCGCCACCGGCATCCCTGTGTCGAAGCTGATGCAGGGTGAGCGCGACAAGCTGCTGGCGATGGAAGCCAAGCTGCACGAGCGCGTGGTCGGCCAGGACGAAGCGATCAGTGCCGTCGCCGATGCGATCCGCCGCTCACGAGCCGGCCTCTCCGACCCGAACCGGCCGCTCGGCTCCTTCCTGTTCCTGGGCCCGACCGGTGTCGGCAAGACCGAACTGTGCAAGGCGCTGGCCGGCTTCCTGTTCGACAGCGAGGAGCACATGCTGCGCGTGGACATGAGCGAGTTCATGGAAAAGCACAGCGTCAGCCGCCTGATCGGCGCGCCGCCGGGTTACGTCGGCTACGATGAGGGCGGCACGCTGACCGAAGCGGTGCGCAGGAAGCCCTACAGCGTGCTGTTGCTCGACGAGGTCGAGAAGGCCCACCCGGACGTGTTCAATGTGCTGTTGCAGGTGTTGGACGACGGCCGCCTCACCGATGGCCAGGGCCGGACGGTCGACTTCAAGAACACGGTCATCGTCATGACCAGCAACCTCGGCTCGCACATGATCATGCAGATGGCCGGTCAGGACGGCGAATTGATCCGACAGGCGGTGCAGGCCGAAGTCAAACAGCATTTCCGCCCAGAGTTTCTGAACCGGATCGACGAGCAAGTGGTGTTCCATGCGCTGGACCAATCGCACATCCGCTCGATCGCCAAGATTCAACTGCAAATCCTGGAGCGCCGCCTGGCCAAGATGGACCTGCAACTCGACGTCTCGGCGGAGGCCCTGGCCGAGATCGCCAAGGTCGGCTTCGACCCCGTGTTCGGTGCGCGGCCGCTGAAACGGGCGATCCAGCAGCGCATCGAGAATCCGGTAGCGAGGCTGATCCTCGAAGGTCGCTTCGGGCCCAAGGATGTGATTCCGGTCGACGTCGACGGCGGCGAGTTCGTGTTCTCGCGCGTGGTGCACTGACAGCGCGCGGCGCTGTCAGCCGTCAACTACGCCGAGTCGCCGTCCTCGAGCAGCAGGTCCAGGCGCTGCAACTGCAGTCGCACCAGGGTCAGATTGGCCAGACCGCGGTCCAGTACGGCGTGCAGGGCCATGCCTGCACGCCCCGGCACGGCGCGCAGCAACTGGTGATGGCTGCCCAGCGTGATGGCGGCATCGGGGGCGGCCTCGCCGAGGTTCAGGGCATGCGCGGCCTCGGCCATCGAGGCCATCAGCGTCGCCCCCTGCGAAGCCAGCGCGGCCGGCCCCGGCCTTGCGCCGGCATGGCCGATCGTGCGTTGAGTCGCCAGTTCGAACACGCAACAACTGACCATGCCCTTCAGCTCACCGCATTTGCGGATATAGGTCGCCAGGGCCGGATCGGCCGGCTTCGCCGACGGCGGCGGCGTGCTGCGCACGGGGGGCATCGGCTGCATCGGCAGCGGGGCGCGTGGCGGCGCGATGGCGGACTCGAGCAGCGAATTCGCACCAGAAGGTGGAGCAAGTGTTGCGGCCTCAGCGGAGGGTGGCTCGTGGATCTCGGGCAGGTGGATGGCCCTGTCGCGCAGCGGCAGACGCAACTTGTTCCAGGTCCCGCGCAGGTAGTTCCAGGCCTCGGCGGGCCGGGTGACCAAGGGCGTCGTGCGCACCTGCACAGCGGAGCCGATGGCCAGGTTTGAAGCCTGGCCGGCCAGCGCCGATGCGCCGGCGAGCGGCAGCATCAGCAGGTCCCGGTTGTGCCAGGGGCCCTCCTTGATCGCCTCGTGCAAGGGCAGCAGGGCGGTCGCGAGGGCGTGGGGAGGCAGGTCGCCGACGATAACCACGGCCAGCCGGCTGTGCGACAGCAGCAGGCGCGAGAGGCGACGGCGCTGCTGGGTATCGGCGTCGATCTCGGTGGTGTAAAGGCGCAGCACCGGCTGACCAGGGGCGACCGGCAATTCGACGAATTCGAGTCGCGCCAACGGCATCCCCAGGCCCTGGCGCCGGATGTGCAGTTGGTGTACGGGCCGGCCGGTGGCAGCGGCCAGGCCGGCCAGCATCCGCCGCGACGACACCGTGCCGATGTCGTGAAGCGCAATGTATTCGGGCTTGAGCAGATCGAACTGCTGCTGCAGGGCCTCGGCCGGGTCGATGACGACGAACAGTTCCCACTGCGACTGGCCGACTTGGCGCCCGACATGACGCTGGGCCTGCGCCAGGTACTCGTCCTTGTCACGCATCAACTGGGTCGCCAGACCCGGCTGCTGTCGCGTGGCTTCCCAGTTCTCGTCGTCTTGCTCTTCGAAGTCCGGTGCGGGTTGCGCCGAGGCGCCCCAAGTGGACATTTCGTGGATCGGCTTGGGCATGGCGCTGGATCGCGGGGCGTGGGACAACGGGGACCAGTGCAGTGTACGGCCCACCCCCGATTCAGGGGCCTCCTAGAATCCCGGCCATGACACGCAAGCAATCCGGGCAGGCGCCGGTGGTCATCGTCGGAGCCGGCCTGGCCGGGTTGACGGTGGCGCTGCACCTCGCAGCCGACCGGCCGGTGGTGGTTCTGGCCAAGCGCAATCTCGACGAAGCCGCGACCGCCTGGGCCCAAGGCGGGATCGTCGGCGTGCTCGGCAGCGATGACAGCATCGAGTCGCATGTGCGGGACACCCAGGACGCCGGCGCCGGCCTGGTCGACGAACACACCGCGCGCTTCATCGCCGAGCACAGCGCGCGCGCCGTCGAGTGGCTGGTCGGGCAGGGCGTCCCGTTCTCGCCCGATCCCGACGGTCCGCTCGGCCTGCACCTGACGCGCGAAGGCGGCCATGCGGTGCGGCGCATCGCGCA
>DATDES010000081.1:0-3949 GCA_036522975.1 Burkholderiaceae bacterium
CAGCCCATCAACCTGCTGATTCCACAGGTGATCGGCATGAAGCTCTACGGCACCGTGCCGGAAGGTGCCACCGCCACCGACCTGGTGCTCACCATCACGCGCATGCTGCGTGACAAGGGCGTGGTCGGAAAGTTCGTCGAGTTCTACGGCGACGGCCTGGACCACCTACCGCTGGCCGATCGCGCCACCATCGGCAACATGAGCCCGGAGTTCGGCTCCACCTGCGGCATCTTCCCGATCGACGAGGAGACGCTCAACTACTTGCGCCTGTCCGGTCGCAGCGACGAGCGCGTGGCGCTGGTCGAGGCCTATGCCAAGGCGCAAGGACTGTTCCGCACCAAGGGCCAGCCCGATCCCGTCTATACCGACACGCTGTCGCTGGATCTCGGTACCGTCGTGCCGACGCTGGCCGGGCCGCGCCGCCCGCACGACAAGGTCGCGCTCAAGGACGTCGGCGCCGGCTTCAAGAAGGTTTTGCCCGAGCTGGTGGCCCAAGCCAAAAAGAAGGCCAAGGGCGTCGCCGTCACCGCGGAAGAGCTCGCGACCACGGTGCCCACCAGTTACGACGGCTCGTCGTTCGAGCTCGGCAACGGCTCGGTCGTGATCGCGGCCATCACCAGCTGCACCAACACCTCGAACCCCTACGTGATGCTCGGCGCCGGCCTTTTGGCGAAGAACGCCGTTGAAAAGGGCCTGCAGGTGAAGCCCTGGGTCAAGACCAGCCTCGCGCCAGGCTCGAAGGTCGTCACGCAGTACCTGACCCAAGCCGGCGTTCTGCCCAGCTTGGAGAAGCTGCACTTCAACGTGGTCGGCTACGGCTGCACCACCTGCATCGGCAACAGCGGGCCGCTGCCCGAGACCATCAGCAAGTCGATCAACGACGGCGAGCTGGTGGCCGTCAGCGTGCTCAGCGGCAACCGTAACTTCGAAGGCCGCGTGTCGCCCGACGTGCGCGCCAACTACCTGGCAAGCCCTCCGCTGGTCGTGGCTTACGCGCTGGCCGGTCGCATCGACATCGACTTCGCCGTCGAGCCGCTCGGCAAGGACGAGGCTGGCAGCGACGTGTTTCTGAAGGACATCTGGCCCTCGCCCAAGGACGTGGCCGCGGTGGTGAAGGAAAACGTCACCAGTGAGATGTTCCGGCAAGAGTACGCCGAAGTGTTCACGGGCGACGAGCGCTGGCGCGCGCTGCCGGTACCGGAAGGTGACCGCTTCGCTTGGGATGCCGCCAGCACCTACGTGCGCAAGCCCACCTTCTTCGACAATCTGGCCGCCACCCCGGCCCCGCTCCAGGACATCGGCGGAGCGCGCGTGCTGGCCACGCTCGGTGACTCGGTGACGACCGATCACATCTCGCCCGCCGGCAACATCTCCAAGACCTCGCCGGCCGCCAAGTACCTGACCGACAACGGCGTCCAGCCGCGCGATTTCAACCAGTACGGCGCGCGCCGCGGCAACCACGAGGTGATGATGCGCGGCACGTTCGCCAACGTGCGCCTGCGCAACGGTCTGGTGCCGGGCGTCGAAGGCAGCTTCACCCGCTACCTGCCGACGGGCGAGCAGACCAGCATCTACGAGGCCTCGGTCAAATACCAGGCCGACAAGACACCGCTGCTCATCCTGGCCGGCAAGGAGTACGGCTCCGGCTCGTCGCGCGACTGGGCAGCCAAGGGCACTTTCATGCTCGGCATTCGCGCGGTCATCGCCGAGAGCTACGAGCGCATTCACCGCTCCAACCTGATCGGCATGGGCGTGCTGCCGATGCAGTTCGTTACCGGCGAATCGAGGGAGTCGCTAGGTCTGAGCGGTGAGGAGACCTACGCCATCGCCGGCATTGCCGACGCTCTGGCACCCGGTAAGCTGCTGGAGGTCACCGCCACTGCGGCTGACGGCAGCGTGAAGAAGTTCAACGCCCGCGCTCGCATCGATACGGCCGTGGAGCTTTCCTACTACCAGCACGGCGGCATCCTGCAGTTCGTGCTGCGCGAGTTGATGAAGTCCTGATCTAAAGATGGCAACAGCTGCGACCACTCGAAAACTCACGCTGATCGACACCACCGTTGGCAAGAAGGCGCTGCTCGCCGTGAGCGGCGCCGTGCTGTTCGGCTTCGTGATTCAGCACATGCTCGGCAACCTCCAGGTGTTCCTGGGGCCCGACGTCTTCAACCACTACGCCGAGAGCATCAAGAGTATGCCGGCGCTGGTTTGGGGCGCGCGTCTGGTGCTGCTCGTCGCCCTGATCACGCACGTGGTGCTGGTGGTGCAGCTGTACTCACGCTCGCTGTCGGCCAGGCCGGTCGCCTACCGCGTGAAGAAGAGCATCGCCAGCGACTACGCGGCCGCGACCATGAAGTACAGCGGCCCCGCGCTGCTGCTCTACATCCTATTCCACCTGGCGCACTTCACGTTCCCGGGCCTTGCGCTCGGCGACTACACGCACAGCAAGCTGGATGTGTACGGCAACTTCGTCAGCGCCTTCCAAATCTGGTGGGTGACGCTGCTCTACGTGAGCGCGAATTTGCTGCTGGGGATGCACCTCTTCCACGGCGCGTTCAGCCTGCTGCAGTCGCTGGGTCTGAACCACCCGCGCTACAACGCGCGCGCTCGCCAGGGCGCGCGCGCTTTCGCCTACCTGGTGACGGCGGGCAACGTCGTGATGCCGCTCAGCGTCCTATTCGGCATCATTCGCTAGCAATCAGCTCTCCGGCACACTCCCCGAGGAACTCGAAGACGATGGAACTCAATGCTCGCGCACCTGCGGGACCGATAGAGAACCGCTGGAGCGACCACCGCTTCCACAGCAAGCTGGTCAACCCCGCCAACCGCCGCAAGTACCACGTGATCGTGGTCGGCTCGGGCTTGGCCGGCGGCGCCGCCGCCGCGACCTTCGGCGAGATGGGCTACAACGTGTCCTGCTTTTGCTACCAGGACAGCCCGCGTCGCGCCCACTCGATCGCAGCGCAGGGCGGTATCAACGCCGCCAAAAACTACCAGAACGACGGCGACAGCACCCACCGCCTGTTCTACGACACGGTGAAGGGCGGCGACTTCCGCGCGCGCGAGTCGAATGTCTATCGGCTCGCCGAGCTCAGCGTCAACATCATCGACCAATGCGTGGCGCAAGGCGTGCCGTTCGCGCGTGAGTACAGCGGCCTGCTCGCCAACCGTTCGTTCGGCGGTGCGCAGGTGGCGCGCACCTTCTACGCGCGCGGCCAGACCGGCCAGCAGCTGCTGCTCGGCGCCTACCAGGCGTTGGAGCGGCAAATCGAGGCCAAAACCGTCAAGATGTACCCGCGCACGGAGATGCTCGACGTGATCGTCATCGACGGGCGAGCACGCGGTATCGTCACCCGCGATCTGGTGACCGGTAAGGTCGAAGCGCAGATGGCCGACGTGGTGGTGCTGTGCTCCGGCGGCTACGGCAACGTCTTTTACCTGTCGACCAACGCCAAGGGCTGCAACGCGACCGCGACCTGGCACTCCCATCGCCGGGGCGCACTGTTCGCCAACCCCTGCTACACCCAGATCCACCCGACCTGCATCCCGCAAAGCGGCGACTACCAGTCCAAGCTCACGCTGATGAGCGAGTCGCTCCGCAACGACGGGCGCGTCTGGGTGCCCAAGAACCTGGCCGATTGCACCAAGGACCCGGCCAGCATTCCGGAAGGCGAGCGCGACTACTACCTCGAACGCCTGTACCCGAGCTTCGGCAACCTGGTGCCGCGCGACATTGCTTCGCGGCGCGCCAAGGACATGTGCGATGAGGGCAGGGGCGTGGGGCCCGAGGTCGCCGGCGTGCGGCGCGGCGTCTACCTGGACTTCGCCGATGCGATCAAGCGCCTCGGCCGCAGCGTCGTGGTCGAGCGCTACGACAACCTGTTCCAAATGTACGAGCGCATCACGGGCGAAAATCCCTACGACGTGCCGATGCGCATGTACCCAGCCATCC
>DATDES010000082.1:0-8491 GCA_036522975.1 Burkholderiaceae bacterium
ATCGGTCCGGCGGAGATGCCATTCACCCTGATGCCGCGGGCACCAAGACTCTGCGCCAGGAAGCGCACGCTCGATTCGAGCGACGCCTTGGCCAGGCCCATCAGGTTGTAGTTGGGCACGTAGCGCACGGCGCCCAGATAGCTCAGCGTGAGCAGCGCCGCGCCGGGGCGAAGCCGGGGAAGGGCAGCTTTCGCCAGCGCCGGAAAGCTGTAGGCAGAAATCTCGTGCGCTACTCGGAAGTTGTCGCGATTGAAGCCGTCCAGGAAGTCGCCGGCGATCGCCTCACGCGGGGCGAACGCAATGGCGTGGACGAAGCCGTCGAATTGGTCCCAGCTCTCTCCGAGCTGAGCAAACAGGCGCTCGATCTGGGCGTCGTCACCGACGTCGCATTCATAGACCAGCTTCGAGCCGAACTCGGCAGCGAACTCGGTGATGCGATCCTTGAAGCGCTCGCCCTGGTAGCTGAAGGCCAACTCGGCGCCTTCGCGGTGGCAGGCGCGGGCGATGCCATAGGCGATCGAGCGGTTGTTCAGGATTCCGGTGATCAGGAGGCGCTTGCCGGCGAGAAAGCCCATGGAACACTCCCAGGGAGGGAAAACAAGGCGGCGATTCTGGCACGGCACTCAGGCTGGATATTGCCGGTACGCCTCTTGCAGAGTACAATCCACGTTTCGCTGAAAACCCCGAATTACCCTGTGGGCGGATTCTTCCAGCCCATTTTTTTTGCTTGATCGCTTTCCCTTGCGGAATTTGTCACAGACCGACCGATGAATTGGCAGGACGCCACCCAACGCACCGTCGCCGGGCTCGGCTATGAGCTCGTGGACCTCGAACGCTCGGGGGTTGGATTGCTGCGCGTCTTCATCGATCGTGTGCCGGGCACGGTGTATCCGACGGGCGAATCCGAATCGGTGACGGTCGATGACTGCGAGGCCGTGACGCGCCAGTTGCAATACGTGCTCGAGGTCGAGCAATGCGACTACACGCGGCTCGAGGTGTCGTCGCCGGGGCTGGACCGGCCGTTGAAGCGCGAGGCCGACTATGCCCGCTTCGTCGGCTCGACCATCGCCCTGACGCTCAAGCTGCCGTTGGCCGGGCGCAAGAAGTTCGAGGGTGTGCTGGTGGCGCGCGAGGGCGGTTGGCGCCTTGAAGTGCCGGCCAAGACCAAGGGTCCGGCCGCCCAGGCGCTCGATTTTGTTCTGGACGAGGTGCGCGAGGCGCATCTCGTTCCGGTGGTGGATTTCAAGGGCAAGGCCCGCGTCAAGCCGGCCGAGACGGCGCCGACGCAGGCGGTCGCTGCGAACGACGGAGAGTGAGAAGAATGAACCGCGAAATGTTGATGCTGGTCGATGCGATCTCGCGCGAGAAGAGCGTGGAGCGCGAAGTCGTGTTCGGCGCCGTCGAAGCCGCGCTGGCCTCGGCCACCAAGAAGCTGCAAGGCGGCGAAGTCGACATCCGGGTCTCGGTCGATCGCGAGACCGGCGACTACGAAACCTTCCGCCGCTGGCACGTGGTTGCCAACGAGGCTGGCCTGCAGATTCCCGATGCCGAGATCCTGCACTTTGAAGCCCAGGAGCAGATCCCGGACATCGAGGTCGACGACCACATCGAGGAGCCGATCGAGTCGCTGACCATCGGTCGCATCGGTGCACAGGCGGCCAAGCAGGTCATCCTGCAGAAGATCCGCGATGCCGAGCGCGAGCAACTGCTCAACGACTTCATGTCGCGCGGCGAAAAGATCATGGTCGGCGCCGTCAAGCGCCTGGACAAGGGCGACATCATCGTCGAGAGCGGTCGCGTCGAAGGGCGCCTGAAGCGCAGCGAAATGATTCCGAAGGAAAACCTGCGCTCGGGCGACCGGGTGCGGGCCTTCATCAGCGGCATCGACGACACCATCCGCGGGCCGCAGATCATGCTGTCGCGCTCGGCGCCCGGCTTCATGATCGAGCTCTTCGCACAGGAGGTGCCCGAGATCGAGCAGGGCCTGCTGGAGATCAAGAGCTGCGCCCGTGACGCCGGCTCGCGCGCCAAGATCGCGGTCGTATCCTACGACAAGCGCGTCGACCCGATCGGCACCTGCGTCGGCGTGCGCGGCTCGCGCGTCACCGCGGTGACCAACGAGCTCGCCGGCGAGCGCGTCGACATCGTGCTCTGGTCGGACGATCCGGCGCAGTTCGTGATTGGCGCCCTGGCGCCGGCCAACGTCCAGTCGATCGTCGTCGACGAGGAGCGCCACGCGATGGACGTGGTGGTCGACGAGGAGAACCTGGCCATCGCGATCGGCCGCGGCGGCCAGAACGTGCGCCTGGCCTCTGACCTGACCGGTTGGCGCATCAACATCATGACTGCCGAGGAATCGACAGCCAAGCACGCACAAGAGTCGGACTCGGTGCGCAGGCTCTTTGTCGACAAGCTCGACGTCGATGCCGAAGTCGCCGACATCCTGATCGCCGAAGGCTTCACCAGCCTCGAGGAGGTGGCCTACGTGCCGATGCAGGAGATGCTCGAGATCGAGAGCTTCGACGAGGACACCGTCAACGAACTGCGTACCCGCGCCAAGGACGCGTTGCTGACGATGGAAATCGCCAAGGAAGAGAGCGTCGAAGAGGTTTCGCAGGACTTGCGCGACCTCGAGGTCGACGGCAAGGGCCTGCTGGCCGAGCTGATCGGCAAGCTGGCCGAAGGCGGCATCCACACCCGCGACGACTTGGCCGACCTGGCGGTCGACGAGTTGACCGAGATGACGGGCATGGACGAGGCCCAGGCCAAGACATTGATCATGCAGGCGCGAGCGCACTGGTTCAACGATTGATCACACTGAACATCACCCCACACAGCGCGCCGCACGCCCACCGAGGATTCCCACAATGGCTGTGACCACCGTCGCACAACTTGCCGCCGAGCTGAACCGCCCGGCCGCCACGCTGCTCGACCAGCTGCAGTCGGCCGGCCTTGCCAAGAAGTCGGCCGAAGACGCACTCACCGACGCCGACAAGGCGCGCCTGCTCGATCATCTGCGCACGAGCCATGGCAACGTGGCCAGCACCGAGCGCAAGAAGATCAGCATCACGCGCAAGAGCACCAGCGAGATCAAGCAGGCCGATGCCTCGGGCAAGGCCCGCACGATCCAGGTTGAAGTGCGCAAGAAGCGCACCTTCGTGAAGCGCGACGAGGCGCCCGTTGCCGACGAACCGGTGGCGCCGCCGCCACCGCTGATCGATGAGGCCGAACTTGCACGCCGCGCCGAGGAGGCGCGTCAACACGCCGAACTGCTGCGCCGTCAGGAAGAAGAGCTGGCCGAGAAGCGCCGCCAGCGTGAAGAGCAGGAACAACGTGAGCGCGACGCGGCCGAGGCGCGCGCACAAGCGGCGGTGGACAAGGCCGCCAGCGAGATGGCCGCCGGGACGCCGTCGGCCCAGCCGGTCTCGGCCGCTCCCGCCGCCGTCGAGGCGCCGAAGTTGCGTGTGGTCAAGGCCGTCGACACCGGGGCCGCTGAGAAGCAGCGCCTGTCCGACCTCGAGCGGCGCCGCAAGGTTGCGGAAACCGAAGCCGCAGCCATCCGCGCGATGATGAATGCACCGAAGAGGGTGCTGATCGCCAAGAAGCCTGAAGAAGTCAAGCCGGTCGTCGACCCGGCCGGGATCAAGGGCACGATTCACAAGCCTGCTGCGCGCCCCGGTGCTCCGGGTGCTGCTGCCGGCGTTGCCAAGCCGGGCGACAAGAAGTCGGTCAAGTCCGAGAAGCTTTCTTCGAGTTGGGCCGATGACGCTGCAAAGAAGCGCGCTCTGAAGACCCGCGGTGATACCGGTGGCGGTCGCGCCGGCTGGCGTGCGCCGAAGGGCGGGCGCGGTCGCGGGGACCGTGGAGAAGGCAACGGTTCGTCCTTTGTCGCTCCGGCCGAGGCGGTGATCCAGGAAGTCCACGTGCCCGAGACGATCACCGTGGCCGATCTGGCGCACAAGATGAGCGTCAAGGCGTCCGAGGTGGTCAAGCAGTTGATGAAGCTGGGCCAGATGGTCACGATCAACCAGTCGCTGGACCAGGAGACGGCGATGATCCTGGTCGAGGAGATGGGCCACAAGGCCTTCGCGGCCAAGCTCGACGACCCGGAGGCCTTTACCGCGGAAGAAGAAGCCGCATCGACGGCCGAACAATTGCCGCGCGCTCCGGTCGTGACCGTGATGGGCCACGTCGACCACGGCAAGACCTCGCTGCTCGACTACATCCGCAGCAAGCGGGTCGCGGCTGGCGAGGCCGGGGGGATCACGCAGCACATCGGCGCCTATCACGTCGAAACGCCGCGCGGCATGATCACCTTCCTCGACACTCCGGGCCACGCGGCCTTCACCGCGATGCGCGCGCGGGGTGCCAAGGCCACGGACATCGTGATCCTGGTCGTGGCGGCCGACGACGGCGTGATGCCTCAGACCAAGGAAGCGATCCACCATGCCAAGGCGGCGGGTGTGCCGATCGTCGTGGCGATGAACAAGATCGACAAGCCCGACGCGAACGTCGAACGCCTCAAGAGCGAGCTGGTGGCCGAGCAGGTTGTGCCAGAGGACTTCGGCGGCGATTCGCCCTTCGTGCCGGTATCGGCCAAGACCGGGCAGGGCGTCGACACGCTGCTCGAGCAAGTGCTTCTGCAGGCCGAGGTACTCGAACTGAAGGCGCCGACCGAGGCGATGGCCAAGGGCCTCGTGATCGAAGCCCAGCTCGACAAGGGCCGTGGCCCGGTAGCGACGGTGCTGATCCAGTCCGGTACCCTGAAGCGCGGCGATGTCGTGCTGGCCGGTTCCAGCTATGGCCGCGTGCGCGCCATGCTCGACGAAGACGGCAAGGCCATCACCGAAGCCGGCCCGTCGATTCCGGTCGAGATCCAGGGCCTGACCGAAGTGCCTCAGGCCGGCGACGAGTTCATGGTCCTTTCGGACGAGCGCCGGGCGCGCGAGATCGCCACCTTCCGCCAGGGCAAGTACCGCGACGTGAAGCTGGCCAAGCAGCAGGCCGCCAAGCTCGAGAACGTGTTCGAGACCATGGGCCAGGGATCAGCACAGACCTTGTCGTTGATCATCAAGGCCGACGTTCAGGGTTCGCAGGAAGCGCTGGCGCAGTCGCTGGTCAAGCTGACGACCGACGAGGTCAAGGTCCAGGTCGTGCATGCCGCCGTCGGCGGGATCAGTGAGAGCGACATCAACCTCGCCATTGCGTCGAAGGCCGTGATCATCGGCTTCAACGTGCGGGCCGACGCCAATGCGCGCAAATTGGCCGAGAACAACGGCGTCGACATCCGCTACTACAACATCATCTACGACGCGGTCGACGAGATGAAGGCAGCCATGACCGGCATGCTGGCGCCCGAGCAGAAGGAAGAGGTCATCGGCACGGCCGAGATCCGCACGGTGTTCGTGGCCAGCAAGATCGGCACTGTAGCCGGCTGCATGATCACCGCCGGTCAGGTCACCCGCAACGCGCGCTTCCGCCTGCTGCGCGAAAACGTCGTCATCTACACCGGCGAGGTCGAATCGGTGAAGCGCCTGAAGGACGACGTGCGCGAGGTCAAGGAAGGCTTCGAGTGCGGCATCAAGCTGAAGAACTACAACGACATCGTTGCCGGAGATCAGCTCGAGTTCTTCGAAGTCAAGGAAGTTGCACGCACCTTGTAGTGCGGCGTTCGACTCATCCGAGCCAACCCCGCCTACTGCAAAGTCGGCGGGGTTTGTTCTTTCCGGGACCCCAACATGTCACGCCACAAGAAAGCCATTCCGAACCGCAGCTTCCGCGTTGCCGACCAGATCCAGCGTGATGTGGCCGGGCTCGTGCGCGAACTGAAGGACCCGCGCATCGGCATGGTCACGATCACCGGCGTTGACGTCACGCCGGACTACGCCCATGCGACGGTGCGCTTCTCGTTGTTGGTGGGTGACACGGCCGAATGCGAAGCGGCCTTGAACGAGGCTGCCGGTTTCGTGCGCAACGGCCTGTTCAAGCGCCTGCAGATCCACACCGTGCCGACCCTGCATTTCCAGTTCGATCGCACGACCGAGCGTGCCTTGGAGCTCTCGGCCTTGATCAGCCGCGCCAACGCGACGCGGGCTCTGGACGAGTGATGAACCTGCGCCCGCGCATCGTCAAGCGCGCCGTCCACGGCGTGCTGCTGCTCGACAAGCCGCTCGGCCTGTCGAGCAACGATGCCTTGCAGAAGGCCAAGCGCCTGCTTCGCGCCGAGAAGGCCGGCCACACCGGCACCCTGGATCCGCTAGCGTCTGGCCTGCTGCCGCTGTGCTTCGGCGCCGCGACCAAGTTCTCTCAGACCAGCCTGGACGCCGACAAGCGCTACACCGCGACGCTGACCCTGGGTCAGACCACGACCACCGGCGATCTCGAAGGCTCGCTCGTCGACGAGCGGCCGGTGCAGCTGATCCGCGCCGAAATCGAGACCGCCTGCCGACGTTTCACCGGGCCGATCGATCAGCGCCCCCCGATGCACTCGGCGCTGAAGCACGCAGGCAAGGCCTTGTACGAATATGCGCGCCAGGGCATCGACGTCGAACGCGCAGCACGCAGCATCGTCATCCACCGCATTGACATCCTGGAGTGGCAAGAAGCCACGCTGGTGCTGGATATCGTGTGCAGCAAGGGCACCTACATCCGCACGCTGGCCGAGGAGATCGGCGCGGCACTCGGCTGCGGTGCGCATCTCGCCGCCCTGCGTCGCACTGGCAGCGGGCCGCTCGACCTTGCCGAGGCGATCACACTTGAAGACTTGGCGGCACTCGACGAAACATCGCGTGACGCCAAGCTGCTGCCGCCCGACGTGCTGCTCGCCGACTGGACCGCGCTGCGATTGGCCGCAGACGAGGCCGGCCGTTTCCTGACCGGCCTGCGCCGCCGGGTCGATGCGCCTGACAACGTCCGCGTGCGCGTCTACGGCCCGGAGCCGAAGGCCCTGCTCGGCGCGGCCCACATCTGCGCCGGCGAACTGATTCCCGACCGCCTTCTCAGCCCTGCCGAGTTGCAGGGTCTGCTCGATTCCTGAAACCGAAGACCATCATGACCCGACCGATCCGCAACATCGCCATCATCGCCCACGTCGACCACGGCAAGACCACCCTCGTGGACCAGCTGCTGCGTCAGAGCGGAACCTTCCGCGACAACGAGAAGGTGGCCGAGCGCGTGATGGACAGCAACGACCTCGAGCGCGAGCGCGGCATCACGATCCTGGCCAAGAACTGCGCGATCGAATGGAAGGGCACCCACATCAACATCGTCGACACCCCCGGCCACGCCGACTTCGGCGGTGAGGTCGAGCGCGTGCTGTCGATGGTCGACTCGGTGCTGCTGCTGGTCGATGCGGTCGAGGGCCCGATGCCGCAGACGCGATTCGTGACCAAGAAGGCCCTGGCGCTGGGCCTCAAGCCCATCGTCGTCGTCAACAAGGTCGACCGTCCCGGCGCGCGGCCCGATTACGTCATCAATGCCACCTTCGACCTGTTCGACAAGCTGCACGCCAGCGAGGAACAGCTTGACTTCCCGGTCATCTTTGCCTCCGGACTGAACGGCTGGGCGACGCTGGAGCAGGGTGCCGTCGGCACCGACCTGGCCCCCATGTTCGATGCGATGCTGCAGCACGTGCCGGCGCACGAGGGCTCGCCCGACGCGCCGCTGCAGCTGCAGATCTGCTCGCTCGACTACTCGACCTATGTCGGGCGGATCGGCATCGGCCGCGTCAACCAGGGCACGCTCAAACCGATGCAGGACGTGGCGCTCTACAGCGGCCCGGACAGCACGCCCGTGAAGGCGCGCGTGAACCAGGTGCTGGTGTTCGAGGGCCTCGAGCGCAAGCCGACTGACCGCGCCGGCCCCGGCGATATCGTGCTGATTAACGGCATCGAAGGCATCGGCATCGGCGTCACGCTGACAGACCTAGAGAACCCGCTGCCATTGCCGATGCTGACCATCGACGAGCCGACGCTGACGATGAACTTCTGTGTCAACAACTCGCCGTTGGCAGGCCGCGAAGGCAAGTTCGTCACCAGCCGCCAGCTGCGCGACCGCCTGGATCGCGAACTGCAGAGCAATGTCGCGCTGCGCTACAAGGACACCGACGAAGACGGCATCTACGAAGTCTCGGGTCGGGGCGAACTGCACCTGACCATCCTGCTGGAAACCATGCGCCGCGAAGGTTTCGAGCTCGCGGTGAGCAAGCCGCGGGTTGTGTTCCACGAGGTCGATGGCGTGCGCCACGAGCCGATCGAGCTCGTGACCGCCGATGTCGAGGACAGCCACCAGGGCGCGATCATGCAGGCCCTGGGCGAGCGCAAGGCCGAACTCGTGAACATGGAGTCCGACGGCATGGGCCGCGTGCGCCTCGAATACCGGATTCCGGCGCGCGGCCTGATCGGTTTTTCCAACGAGTTCATGAACCTGACCCGCGGCACCGGCCTGATCAGCAACATCTTCGACGGCTACGAGCCCTTCAAGGGGGACATCG
>DATDES010000083.1:0-3701 GCA_036522975.1 Burkholderiaceae bacterium
CGCGGCGTGGGCCCTTCCTATAATGAAAAGCTGCGTGCCGACAAGCACTTGCGCGCGTCCCTTGATTGAGAGCACCGGATGAAAGCCGCCGAGATCCGTTCCACGTTCCTGAATTTCTTCGAAGGGAAGGGTCACCAGGTCGTGGCCTCTTCGCCCGTCGTGCCCGGCGACGATCCGACGCTGCTGTTCACCAATGCCGGGATGAACCAATTCAAGGATGTCTTCCTTGGCTTCGACAAGCGGGCCTACAACCGCGCCGCGACGAGCCAGAAATGCATCCGCGCCGGTGGCAAGCACAACGACCTGGAAAACGTCGGCTATACCGCGCGCCATCTCACCTTTTTCGAGATGCTCGGCAACTTCAGTTTCGGCGACTACTTCAAGCACGACGCGCTGAAGTTCGCCTGGGAGTTGCTGACCGAGCACTTCAAGCTGCCGAAGGAAAAGCTCTGGGCCACGGTGTACGCTGAGGATGACGAGGCCTACGACATCTGGCTCAAGGTCATCGGCCTGCCGGCCGAACGCATCGTTCGCATCGGCGACAACAAGGGCGCACGCTACGCGTCGGACAACTTCTGGATGATGGGCGACACAGGCCCGTGCGGCCCGTGCAGCGAGATCTTCTACGACCACGGGCCGGCGGTGGCCGGCGGCCCGCCCGGCTCGCCCGAGCAGGACGGCGATCGCTACGTCGAGATCTGGAACAACGTCTTCATGCAGTTCAACCGCACCGAAGACGGCGTGATGCAGAGGCTTCCCAAGCCCAGCGTGGACACCGGCATGGGCCTGGAGCGTCTGTCGACTGTGCTGCAGGGCGTGCACACCGTATTCCAGGTCGACCTGTTCATGCGCCTGCTCGACGAGGCCAAGCGCTCCGTCGATGCGGCCGGTGCCGGGGACTGCGACCGCGAGTCGCCGTCGCTGAAGGTCATCGCCGACCACATCCGCGCCTGCGCCTTCACCGTCGCCGATGGCGTGATCCCCGGCAACGAAGGCCGCGGCTACGTGTTACGCCGTATTGCCCGCCGTGCGATCCGCCACGGCTACAAGCTTGGCGCGCGCAGGCCCTTCTTCCACACCCTCGTCGCACCGCTGGCCGCGGAGATGGGCGACGCCTACCCCGAGCTGCGCCGCGATGCCACGCGCGTCACCGACGTGCTGAAGCAGGAAGAGGAACGCTTCTTCCAGACCATCGCCAACGGCATGGAGATCCTCGAGAGCGCCTTGGCTAAGGGTACGAATACGATCGATGGCGATCTGGCCTTCAAGCTGCACGACACCTTCGGCTTCCCGCTCGACCTGACGGCCGACGTGTGCCGCGAGCGAGGCGTCACGGTCGACGAAGCCGGCTTCCAGGCCGCGATGAAACGCCAACGCGAGCAGGCTCGCGCCGCGGGCAAGTTCAAGCTGGCCCAGGGCCTGACCTACAGCGGTGCCGACACGGCCTTCCACGGCTACGAGCATCTGGTCTGCGAACACAGCAAAGTCACGGCGCTGTACATCGACGGCGCGGCGGTCAACCGCGCGCACGCCGGCGACGACGTGGTGATCGTGCTCGATCACACCCCCTTCTATGCTGAAAGTGGCGGTCAGGTGGGCGACGCCGGCGAGTTGCGCAACCCGCGCGCCCGCGTGATCGTCGAGGACACGACGAAGGTCCAGGCCTCGGTGTTCGGCCACCAGGGGCGCATCGTCGAAGGTGAGGTCGAGATCGGCGACAGCTTCGTCGCGCGCGTCGATGCCGAACGCCGTGCCAGAACCGTGCGCAATCACAGCGCGACCCACCTGATGCACAAGGCCCTGCGCGAGGTGCTCGGCGCGCATGTGCAGCAGAAGGGCTCTCTCGTCAACGCCGAGCGCACGCGCTTCGACTTCGCGCACAACGCGCCGGTCACGGATGCGCAGATCCGCCAGGTCGAGGCGCTGGTCAATGCCGAGGTGCTGACGAATGCGGCGACGCAGGCGCGGGTGCTGCCGATGGACGAAGCGCAGAAGCTCGGCGCGATGATGCTCTTCGGAGAGAAGTATGGCGACGAGGTGCGCGTGCTCGACATCGGTTCGAGTCGGGAACTCTGTGGCGGCACCCACGTGCAACGCAGCGGCGACATCGGCCTGTTCAAGATCGTCGCCGAAGGCGGCGTGGCGGCGGGCATTCGCCGCGTCGAGGCCGTGACGGGTGACAACGCGCTGTCTTATCTACAGCAGCTCGAAGGGACGCTGGGTGGTGTCGCGGGGGCGTTGAAGGTCACGCCGGCTGAAGTCCCGGCCCGTGTCCAGGCCACCCTCGACCAAGTCCGTACGCTGGAAAGGGAGGTCGCGGCCCTGAAGGGGAAGCTGGCTTCGTCTCAGGGCGACGAACTGCTGGGCCAGGCGGTGGACATCAAGGGCCTGAAGGTGCTCGCGGCCATGCTTGATGGGGCCGACGCCAAGACCCTGCGCGAGACGATGGACAAGCTGAAGGACAAGCTGAAGAGCGCGGTCATCGTGCTCGGCGCGGTCGAGGGCGGCAAGGTGCAACTCGCGGCCGGCGTGACGAGCGACCGCATGGGTCAGATCAAGGCGGGCGACTTGGTCAATTTTGTCGCCCAACAGGTGGGCGGCAAGGGCGGCGGCAAGGCTGACATGGCGATGGCGGGGGGCAGCGACGCCGCGGCACTGCCCAAGGCGCTGGCGTCGGTGGCAGCCTGGGTGGGCGAGCGTGCCTGATCCGCAGGCCATCGTCGTGCGTCGCGTGCGCCGCGACGACGCGGCGGCCCTTGCCGCGACGATGTCCGACCCACAGATCGCGCGCGGTCTGCTGCAGATGCCCCACGGCAGCGAGGACTTCTGGCGCAAGCGCATCGACGACATGCCTGGCGGCAATGCGGCACTCGACATCATGCTGGTGGCTGAGCGCGGCGGCATCGTGGTCGGCAATGCCGGCCTACTCGGCGTGGCGGCCCTGCGCCGGCGCCATGCGGCGGGCCTGGGAATTTCGGTCGCGCGGTCGGCGCAAGGCCAGGGTGTTGGCACGGCCCTGATGGCCGCGCTGGTCGAATGGGCCGACAACTGGGCGCAATTTCTGCGCCTTGAATTGACGGTCTTCACCGACAACGCCGCGGCGATCGCGCTGTACCGCAAGTTCGGCTTCGAGGACGAAGGTGTGCACCGAGCCTATGCCCTGCGCGACGGCGCCTACGCCGACGTGCTGGCGATGGCGCGCCTGCACCCGAACCCGCCGTCGTTGCGCTGAGCGCCGCCGGGGCGCCGCTGCTAGAGTCGCGCCCCATGAGTGAAGCACTCCAGGATCTTGCCGGACGCCACATCGTGCTCGGATTGACCGGCGGCATCGCCTGCTACAAGGCGGCCGAGCTGACGCGTGCGTTGGTGAAGGCCGGCGCCACGGTGCAGGTGGTCATGACCGAGGCGGCCGAGCACTTCATCGGCGCAGTGACGATGCAGGCCCTGTCAAACCGGCCGGTGTTCAGCAGCCAGTGGGATGGGCGTGAGGCCAACAACATGGCCCACATCAACCTCACGCGTGAGGCCGATGCCATTCTTATCGCGCCGGCCAGCGCCGACTTCATCGCCAAGCTGGCCCAGGGCCGTGCCGACGAGTTGCTGAGCCTGACCTGCCTGGCGCGTCCCGTCGCGAGATGCCCGTTGCTGCTGGCCCCCGCCATGAACCGAGAGATGTGGGTCCATCCGGCGACACAGCGCAA
>DATDES010000084.1:0-2195 GCA_036522975.1 Burkholderiaceae bacterium
CACACGCTGCGACCGACCTCGATCTGCAGCATGCGGCAGGACCGCGCGGTGATGCGCGCGATCAGCGGTGTGCCGGCCACATCGAGCTTGACCAACACCTGCCCGGGCGTGCTGCTGGCGCCTAGTTCGACGACCCGTGCCGCCAGCACATTGAGGATGCTGCTGCCCTCGGGGGGCCGGTCTGACAGGCTCACATCGCTGGCCCGCACGCGCGCCCGCACACGCTGACCGATCGCCTCGGCGCAACGGCTCACCAGCAGTTGTCCGCCGCGAAAATCAAGGCGGCTGAGGTGGTCCTCGTCGTCGTGAGCGGCGACGCTGGCCTCGATCACCGCGCCGGTGTCGTCGGCGAAGGCTGCGGCGAGGTCCAGGCGAACCAGCATGTCCTGCAGCGCGCCCTGCGCCAGCACCCGACCCTGGCTCAGCAAGACCAGGTGATCGGCCAGGCGCGCGATCTCGTCGGCCGAATGGCTGACATACAGCACGGGGATCTCGAGTTCGTCGTGCAGGCGTTTCAGGTAGGGCAGGATTTCCTGCTTGCGCGCCTGGTCCAGCGAGGCCAGCGGCTCGTCCATCAGCAGCAATTGCGGGTTGACCGCGAGCGCGCGCGCGATCGCCACCCGTTGCCGCTCTCCTCCCGACAGGCCGGACGTCGGGCGCTGGAGGAGCGGGCCGATGCCCAGCAACTCGATCGCGGTCGCCGGCCCCGCACCGCGTGATGCAGGCGGCGTGCGCTTCAGCCCGTAATCCACATTGCCGCGCACCGTCAGGTGCGAAAACAGGCTCGCCTCCTGGAACACGACACCGATCGGGCGGCGGTGCGTGGGCAGGAAGACCGCGTCATCCTGCCAGGTGACGCCATTGACGCTGAGCCGGCCCTGCGGCGCACGCGCGAGGCCGGCCAGACAGCGCAGCAGGGTCGTCTTGCCCGATCCCGAAGGGCCGAACAAGGCCGTCACGCCGCGGCCGGGCAAGGCGAGATCGACGTCGAGCGTGAAGTCCGCCAGCGCCAAGGCAAAGCGGGCCTCGATGGCGGGTCGAGCGTCGAAACTCATGCCTTGCGCTTGCCCGGATTGAAGACGTAGAGCGCCAGCAGCACCGCAAAGCAGAACAACAGCATGCTCGCCGAGAGCCAGTGCGCCTGGCCATACTCGAGCGCCTCGACATGGTTGTAGATCTGCACCGAGACGACACGGGTCTGGTCCGGGATGTTGCCGCCGATCATCAGCACGACGCCGAACTCGCCGACCGTGTGCGCAAAGCCGAGGATGGCGGCGGTGACGAAGCCGGGCCGGGCCAAGGGCAGCGCGACCGTGAAGAACCGATCCCACGGGCTGGCGCGCAGCGTCGCCGCGGCCTCCAGCGGGCGTTCCCCGATCGCTTCGAAGGCGTTCTGGATCGGCTGCACGACGAAGGGCAGCGAGTAGAACACCGAGCCCACCACCAGACCCCAGAAGGTGAATGGCAGGCGACCGAGCCCGAGCGCCTGTGTGAACTGGCCGACGGCGCCGTTCGGGCCCATCGCGAGCAACAGGTAGAAGCCGATCACGGTGGGCGGCAGCACCAGCGGCAGCGCCACCAGCGCACCGATCGGGCCCTTCAGCCAGGAGCCGGTGCGCGCGAGCCACCAGGCGATCGGCGTGCCGATCAACAGCAGTACGGCCGTCACCAGGGTCGCCAAGCGCAGCGTCAGCCAGATGGCCCCGAGGTCGGCTTCGCTGAATCCCATTGGGCGTCAGTGCCGGTAGCCGAAGGCGCGGATGACCGCCCTGGCCTTGTCGCTCTTCAGGTATTGCAGCAGGGCCAACGCGGCGGCGTTGTTGCGCGCCGCGGTCAGCAAGACCGCCTCCTGCCGGATCGGTTCGTGCAATTCGCCCGGCACCAACCAGGCCGAGCCCTCGGCCACCACGCCGTCTTTCATCACCTGCGACAGCGCGACGAAGCCGAGCTCGGCGTTGCCCGTCATCACGAACTGGAAGGCCTGGGCGATGTTTTCGCCCTGCACGAACTTGGATTCGAGCGAGTTCAGCAGCCCGAGCCGGGTCAGGGCCTCGATCGCGGCTCGGCCGTAGGGCGCGGTCTGTGGGTTGGCCAAGGCCAGCTTGGCGAAGGGCGCCGTCCTGAGCACCTCGCCACGACTGTCGACGAAGCCCGGCTTCGCCGACCACAGGACGAGGCTGCCGATGGCGTCGGTG